>JAIQGC010000113.1 GCA_020072805.1 Terriglobia bacterium | reverse complement strand
GATGGCTGCTCTCAGGGCTGCGCCGGAAGAGGCGCATGCGGCTTCGGTTCTTGTAGCAGGCACGTGTCCGAGTCCGATCCAGTCTGCCATTGTGGCGCCAGTGTGCCCTTGACGTTGTACTTTTTCAGGTACTTGTCCACCAGGGCCTGGTAGCCGCTGCCGAACGCGGAAAAGTTCGGGCTGGACCAGAACATCCCGACCACGTTCTTGCCGCCGGCTTTGAGGAAGTCCGGCGAGAAGATGCCGTCGGCGCCCATCATGGCGGTTTTTTCCAAGCCCGGCACGTCACGAATCTGGGCTGCGATAAAGCCGCCCTCGGCGATAAAGATCGGGAAGTAAATCAGGTCAGGCTTGCCAGTGGCGATACGGGTCAGGACAGGCTTCATGTCCTTGTCGCCCACGTTGACCGCTTCCTGCGCGGTGATCGTCCCACCATCCTTCTTGAATTGGTCAACGAAAACGCCAGCCAACCCTTGAGCGTAGATGGAGCCGTCGTGAATCGTCGCCGCTTTCGTGAATTTCAACTGCTTGGCGACGAAATCGGCTGCTACAGCGCCCTGGACCTTGTCGTTATGGGCTGTGCGGAAGTAACCCGCAGTGTGCTTGGCAGGATCGGTGAGGTCGGGGGCGGTGTTGGAGGGCGAAATCATAGACAGCCCGGATTGCGTCATCAGGATGGGGATAGCGGCGCGCGCTTCGCTTGAGCAGTTCGTGCCAATCACGGCGACGACGGTCTTGTCGGCCGCGATCTTGGTGGCAGCCGCTTGCCCGCCTTCGGGGGTGCAGCCCGAGTCCTGGCCGTCGAACTTGATCGCGTGACCGAGGACTTTGGCGCCCGCGTCGTCAATCGCGAGCTCGGCGCCGTATTTGGTGTCAAGACCCAGCGTCGAGTTGTCGCCCGAAGTTACAAATGCATACGCGATGTGAACAGGATCGTTGGGCCCAATGTCAACGCAGCCGAGTTTGTCATTGCATACAAACTTGGCCGCCGGCGCAACGCCCCCGCCACATGCTGAAAGGAGCGTTGCCGTAATCAAAAGCAAACCGACGATCTTGAAAGCACGCATGGGAACCTCTCCTCCAAATCGTAAATTTTGAGTGGACAACTGTGCTTGTGGGCTACGTGGCTAGTGAACGCGGGAGGCCCGATCCCTTTTCAAACCATTCTACCGGTTGTGGTGGCCGCGATTCCTCCTTTCACAGACAGAAGAATTATCTTTGTGGACGCTCCCCAACGGGTAGGGTGGCCAATGATAATTCTAGCGAGGGGGCCGTTTGAAAAGTGCATGGAGTCAAATACTGAACGGAAATCAAACGAGTGCATTGTTCGCCCGCCGACACTACTGCATTGAATTCATTTCCGATCAGTATAGCACGGCCCTGGCCGACCAATGTTCGACATTATAATGGAGGCCAAACCGAATGTCAAGCGTTGCAACCGACAAGGCTTGTCCCCGCTTGGGCAGTACCAGGCGTAAAGACTCACTTGCTAGTGTCTCGCGCCACCTATTTGCGAACGACTATCATCAATCGCTTGACAAATTCTCATTACCTGATATAGTGCCAAACAGCCAAGGACTGCGATCACCTGGGGCAGAATGCCTCGCCTGACATCTTTCCTGCAGTCATTCATTCCGCTCGGTTTTCATCCAACCAACTTTACATTTCTATAAGGATTGCTCAAAGAGGGCGGCTCGGCCACACGTGCCGTCCTACCTGTGTTCATGAAAGGAGGTGCAAGGGTCTGTGGACATGTTCAGTCGCGAGTAGAGGATGGGAAAAGTAGTTTTAGCAAGCCAAGAGGAGGATTTTGATGTTACACACCAAGTCTCGTGGAGCGCGGTTTCTGGCAATTACGCTTGTTGTGCTGATGGTGGGCGCGGTCAATGCATCAGCCGCTACGAAAGTGGGCCCTCTCACGCTGGTCTCTGGCCCCAGTCCGTTTGCTGGCTGTACCATCGGCAGTGGTCCCGGCGCGATTAACTACACCAACGCCGAAGTTGAGCCGTTCGTTGCAGTCAATCCAACCAACCCCAAAAACATTATCGGGGTGTGGCAGCAAGACCGTTGGTCGGACGGCGGTGCACATGGCCTCGTCGCAGGTGCTTCATTTAATGGCGGCAAGACCTGGACCGAGACTCCTCAGCCTTTCAGCGCGTGCGCGCAGAATGGTCTCAGTTACGAACGCGCTTCCGATCCCTGGGTCTCCTTCGGACCCGATGGCACCGCCTACTCGGTGTCTATTTCGTTCAACGAATCCAACAACCACAACGCGGTTGCCGCCGCCGTTTCCAAAGATGGCGGCCTGACGTGGACGAACCTGCGCATCATCATCGCCGACAACGCCGACAACTTTCAGTTCTTTAACGACAAAGAATCCGTCACAGCCGATCCGGTCAAGGCCGGCGTTGCCTACGCCGTTTGGGACCGGCTCACGACCCCCAACGGCAATCCGGATGCGAGTCTGCACACATCCGCCTTTACGGGTCCCGCTTATTTCGCCAAAACCACCGATGGAGGACTGACCTGGAGCACGCCGCAGATCATCGTCCCGACCGGTCAGAATCGGCAAACGGTCGCCAACCAGATTGTGGTTGGTCCCCGTAATGGCACGCTCTATGATTTCTTTGACCTGCTCGTCCCGCCCAATTCGAGGCCGTTCAACGTCGCCTTTATCAAGTCGGTGGACGGGGGCAATACCTGGACGGCGCCTCAAACCATCGCAACCATTGCAACTGTCTTTGTGAGCGATCCCAATACCGGGCAAGCGATC
>JAIQGC010000105.1 GCA_020072805.1 Terriglobia bacterium | reverse complement strand
ACATTCTTCCAACCTATTCTCCGCCACTTTTTAAACGCTCCTGCGGGCGGAAATTGCGCAGTTCGGGGTTCTCCGCTTCGGCGAATTCCGCCGCGCGCATCAGCAGGCGCAAGTCGGCTTCAACGATCGGCCTGATGCCGGGCCTGCGCAGCTTGACCACCACTTCGCTGCCGTCCTCGAGCCGGGCGCGGTGCACCTGCGCGATGGAGGCAGCCGCCAGCGGTTCGGGATCGAAGAAGGCGAATATCTCCTCGGGAGCCGCGCCCAGGTCTTCCGAGACTTGCCGGTGAACCTCGGCATAGGGCGAAGGAGGAGCGCTGTCCTGCAATTTGCCGAATTCCGCGATCCATTCCGGCGGGAACAAGTCCACGCGCGTCGCCAGCACCTGGCCGAGCTTCACAAACGTGGGGCCCAGTTCCTCGAGCGCCCGCCGCAAGCGGACGTGCGGCTCCATATGCGCATACTCTTCCGCGTGCTTCCAGAGCAGCACCCGCCCCGCCCGCTCCAGCACGTTGGCCAGCCCCATGCGGCGAACCAGGTCGCCCATGCCGTAGCGGATCAGTACCGACGCGATCTCATGCAGCCGCCCGAGGTCGCGCGCCGCCAGGAGCGCATGCCACAACATTACTTGCCCTTGCCTCCGGGATGTCCGGGCTTCACATGCTCCGCGAGGCCGGTGAGCACCCCGGCTGCGATTTGACGGATGAAATCGGAGGTGTTCTGCGCGAGGTGCAGCCCGGCCTCCGCCTGGGCGCGACCCGTTGCGCCAAGCTGGTGCGCGATGACATCCAGCGTCTCCTTCATCTGCGCCCCGACGGCTGAGCCATTGGTGCGGGCGTGCGCCGCCAGATCGCTCAATATATCTCCAGCCGCATCCTTCGCAGCCGACGCGGACTTTTGCAGGGAGTCCACAAACATCGATTCCAGGCGCTCCAGATCGGCGCGCGCGTGCGTCAGGTCTTTTTTGGAGTACTTCTTCGCGCGGCCCGCCGCCTCCTCCACCGCGAGCTTGGCGGCCTCGGCAAACTGGGCAAGCGCCAAGTCCAGCCCCGTCACCGCTTCCTTGAGCCGCTCGCGCGCCACTTTTGATTGCCCGGATGACTGCTGCATCTCCTTCTCCACGGCACGGCGCGCGCCGCGCAACACCGCGCCCGTGGTCCTTTGCAGGGATTTGATGTCGAACGAGCGTCCGCGTATCATGCGCAAGGTGATTTGCCGCACTCTTTCCTGCACTTCAAGCCCCTTCTCGACCGCTTCGCGAACCTCGGTCTCGAGGGTGCCTGTATCGTCGCTGGTTTTGTTATCCATGATTGGTCTCCTGAAGTAATGGGACGAAAGTCTGGCCTTGCGGCCTGCTGCGAAGATCCATTTCCAGAGCGTTGCGCCACGGCGGCGCCGGGCTTCCTGTAACAATCGGCAAGAAGCGCAGGCCGGGGCTTGTGAGAAGATTACCACGGCGGGTAGGCGACTGCCAGCGAGCGGCGAACTCCACACGGCCAGCGCCTGAAAAAACCCGCGCCATCGAATGGGTCTTCCCGATTTTCAGCAATCGTTCCTCAATTCGGGTAAAATAGGGGCCACAAAAAGAGAGCGAGGTTGCCATGCAATCCATCCGCCCGCCCGCCGTCGCCGGAACGTTCTATCCCGGCGAGGCTGAAACCCTGTCGCGCTCCATCCTCGCCATGCTGGCGGATGTGGACAAAGGCGAATTCTTGCCCAAGGCGCTCATCGTTCCCCACGCCGGATACATATATTCCGGAGCCGTTGCCGCCAGCGCCTACGCCGCCCTGGCAAACGTCGCCGCGCGCGTCCGCCGCGTGGTATTGCTCGGCCCCACCCATCGCGTCGCGGTGCGCGGGCTGGCCTTGCCTGACGCCAACGCCTTCTCCACTCCGCTGGGCGACGTGCCGCTGGATACCGAGGCCATGCAGCGCCTGGCGCGGCTCCCGCAGGTATCCGTGAACGCAAAAGCCCATGCCCTGGAACATTCGCTGGAAGTGCAGATTCCCTTCCTGCAAACCGTGCTGGGCGATTTCAAGCTGCTGCCCCTGGCCGTGGGCATGGCCACCGTCGAAGAAGTCGCGGAAGTCCTGGAATTGATGTGGGGCGGAGAAGAAACCCTGATCGTCATCAGTTCCGACCTGTCGCATTACCTGCCTTACAACACGGCGCGCGGCGTGGATTCGGCAACGGTGCAATCCATACTGCACATGGAGAGCGGGATCAGCCACGATCATGCATGCGGCGCGACGCCCATCAACGGCCTGATCCTCGCAGCGAACCGCCACCGCCTCACGCCGCACCTGCTCGACCTGCGGCATTCCGGCGACACCGCCGGATCGAAGAGCGGCGTGGTCGGCTATGCCGCCTTCGCCTTCGAGGAAGGGAGCGGCGGCCATGAATGAAGTAACGTGCCGGGGGCGCCGCCATGAACCCTGACCGGGGCGATGTCCTGCTGGCCATTGCCCGCGCCGAAATCTCCCGCGTCCTGGCGCACCGCTATCACGTTGACACAGACTCGCCGTGGCTGGCCGAGCAAGGCGCGTGTTTCGTCACCCTCACCCGGCACGGCGAGTTGCGCGGCTGCATCGGCACGCTGGAAGCGCACCGGCCCCTGCTCCACGACGTGAAGGCCAATGCCGTGGCAGCCGCCTTTCGCGACCCGCGTTTCCCGCCCCTGACCAGCGACGAGCTTCCTCACATCGCGGTGGAGGTGTCGCTGCTGACGCCGCCCGAGCCGATGGAATTTCGCGACGAGCAGCACGCCCTGGCGCACCTG
>JAIQGC010000144.1 GCA_020072805.1 Terriglobia bacterium | reverse complement strand
GGGGGCATGCTCTATGCGGCGGATTTGCTGGGGGCGACCCTGGGGACCCTGGGGGTCAGCCTGCTGGTACTGCCGGTCTGGGGCATCGTCCCGGCCCTCTGCCTGGTGGCGGTTCTCCATGCCGGGGCGGGGGTGATGGCGCTCTTGGCGACGGGGTCTTAACTGCTCCTAATACCGTTTTCGGCTATCGGCTTTCGGACAAAAGAAATAGAAATGTCAAGAAGTTGAATACTTGGTGGATAGCATCAGGAACGGAAAACGGTTGAAGCGGTTATTCGTAACTGAATGGCGCCCCGAATTCTTGGAAGGAAAAGCTCAGGAAAACGTGGTGGCCATCGTAGTCCAGCACCCGCAGATCATCAGTCTGACGCAGGTCGTTGAGGACCACCGGGTAGTGCTCGCCGTAACGCTTTTGACAGAGATCCAGGGGGACCTCATAGCCCATAAATTTCTTGACCCCTTTGGCCTGCATCTTCTCGACAAACTGAGGGTTGGTGAAGGAATCGTAGGAGGTCAGCACCAGGAGAGGTCCAGAGCCAGTGAAGATAATGCCAGCCTTCATGATCGTCCTCCTCCTTCTTAAGCCTTAGCGGCCGTTTGTTGTCAAGTTAAGGTTTGGATTGGGGAAGTCAATAATTTTATCGTTTAATTTCCAAGCAATTATCCTGCCGGGTCCCGGCCTTCTCTCCCCGGCCCGGCTTCTCCACGAATCTCCTAAAGTTTGATAAAGAAGTTTTTTGTCACTCAAGAATTCTCATCTTTGGGCCGATTGTGCTTGCATCGCGAAAAGTTTCCAGTACAATAGATGTTACTTGGTCAGGTGATTTCCTGCGCACCGCATCTGGCTCTTCCCCGGAGAAGAATCCCAAGGCGCCGGGCCGGTTTTCTTTCATGCACTGACGGCCATCTGGAGGCTTTCCAGCCAAGTTCGGGAGGAAGGCAAGATGGGCATGCTCGCCTTTTATGCAGGGTTATTCATCGGCATTCTTTTAGGATTCCTGTTGTCATCCCTTTTCGCCTTTTTCCTGGCGGGAAGTCAGGTCGGGAAGCTGCCGGCCCAGGCAGAGGGTTTTTCCCCGGTAGATCCCCTGGAAGGCTGAGCTGAAGTTGCCGTCATCCCCGGGCCTTTAACCCCCGGGGGTTGGGGCGCGGGACGGCGGTTTCTTGAGTTTACCCCGGCGCTTCTCCAGATAAATCTTTCCCCCAGGCATTTTCCCCGGCCCGCGGCTCGTTTGAGAAGGGCTGATTAGCCATTCCCGTAGGCAAAAGCGAATCGCCTGATATCTTCTGCCCAGGGACATCACTCCCCCAAAATTCCGCCGGCCACAATCTGGCGTTTTGCCGGCGCCCCCTGGCGCGGCCGGAGATGCGGCCAGCAAGGCTTTGGCGCCGGTTGTTACCCGGGTCGGGCCCAGACCCCGGGGCGGGTGGCGGGATAATCCGTTGGCGCCCGGCACCCCGGGCTGCATTTTTTTCTTTACCTCTGGCTGCATTTTTTTTATTATTTTAGGTAAATTAGCTTATCGGCGATCGAGCTGCCAGGCCCGGAAAGGGCTCAGGCGCACGCCACCAAGGAGTAGGGCGGGATGAACAAGTCACAACTCATCGAAGCTCTGGCCAAGGCTGAGAATATCACCTTGAAAAAGGCGGAAATGGTGGTCAACGCCGTTTTTGAGAACATGGCGGATGCCCTGGTGCAAAAAGAACGCATCGAAATTCGCGGCTTTGGCAGTTTCAAGGTGAAATTCTACAATGGCTATAAAGGCCGCAACCCCAAAACCGGCGATCTAATCAAGGTGGACGGCAAGAAATTGCCCTTTTTCAAGGTGGGCAAAGAACTGCGGGAACGCGTCGATCGCTGAGCCGTTTTCACAACCTGGCCGTGCTAGATGGGGAGCTAGCGGTGCCCTGTAACCCGAAATCCGCTTAGGCGGGATTGAAGTCCCTTCTTGAGGATTGCAGCGCTGCCGTTGATTGCTGACCAGGGCGGCGGATTGGACCCTGCGCAACAGACGCTTGTGAACCCCGTCAGGTCCGGGAGGAAGCAGCGGTAAACAAGGCGGTCTGTGTCGCGGCGGCTACTAATCCATCAACCCCCTGGCCGCGGTCCGCGGTGGTGGCGGATGCGAAGGAGGGTGCACGGTCAGGCTGTTTTTCCCTAGATATGCCGCAATATTCCGGGCCACCCTTCGGGTAAGTTTGGAACTGCTGTAATAGCCGCTACTATTTGTGGGCACAAAGGAGGACCCATCATGAGAACTACATTTTCTATTGGTGTAATTGTTATTTTAATGCTGTCCCTCTGTTTTGTTTGTTGTAGCACTGGCAATCAAGGTGATAAAATAGTAGGTAAATGGCATTTTAAAGAGGCAATATTTAATGGTAAGACAAATTTAATGGAAACAAAAAATCAAAAAGGTGCAACTCTTGAGTTTTTCCCAGATAAAACTTATTTTTTGAAACTAATTGGCGGCCAGAACAACGGTAATTGGTTGGCCTTGGAGGATGGTCGTATTAAGATGACTAGTAAATATGGCATTGTTGAATTCGGCTTATTAAATAATAATAAATTAATAGTAAAAAAGTCAGATGGAGACTGGGTTTTTTATAGATGAACAAGTGTTTGGTTTTAATTGTCTTGAATCAGACTTGAACTACCTAAAAATAAACAGCCCCTTCTCCAAATTAGGAAGGGACTGCGAATCCCACTACTGTCAATTTCTTTACGTTTAACCTATCCGGCCCGAGTCCTTGGATGGCCGCCACCCGGGCCGGGCTTGCGGCC
>JAIQGC010000139.1 GCA_020072805.1 Terriglobia bacterium | reverse complement strand
ATCAGCACAGCGAAAAGAGTCTGACTGATAACGACAGTCCACGGATCGATTTGCGGCAGCGTTTGTCCCGGCGCGGCTCGTTCGAGCAGCTTGCGGACTGCACCCAGCGTGGGATCGTAGTATTGCGGAAACAGCGCAAAGTAAACCGCCATTCCGACCAACACCAAAACACTCGGAGCGATCCAGCAGATGAGCCAATACCGCCAGCCCTGCTTGAACTTGGGACGAAGATAAACGTCTTTCCATCCCTCACGCGTGATGAGGCGCGTCAAAATGTGTGCGAGTGCTGGCGCGCCCATGTAGACCACCGTGAGGATCAGCAGCGTGTACTGACTCTTCGCTAATCCACCTGTGAGGAAAATGACCAATCCTCCCGCC
The DNA here is from genome assembly GCA_020072805.1 of Terriglobia bacterium. Classification (GTDB taxonomy): domain Bacteria; phylum Acidobacteriota; class Terriglobia; order Acidiferrales; family UBA7541; genus Acidiferrum. The sequence goes on along the minus strand of JAIQGC010000139.1, from coordinate 2,414 downwards.
CACGCGATGCCAAACGCAAAAGCAAGAAAGATCGCGATTCGTTTTACATCCAACGTTTTTGTCATCGAATCTCCAGTTGGGATGACCGTCTTGGTCGCCCGGACGGGGCAGCTACGAGAACGGCCACCTACAAAACCGCTTCCTTGTATCGCGCACTGTGGCACTGGACATTTACGCCGACCGGCATACTGGCGATGTGGCACGGCGCGACGAGCGCGTGTACCGCGAGACTCGTGATGCGTCCGCCCAAGCCCATTGGCCCGATCCCGAGCGCGTTGATGCGTTCGAGCAAATCCTTCTCCAGCGCGGCGTACTCTTCCTCTGGATTCGGCTGTCCGACTGGACGAAGAAGCGCTTTTTTCGCGAGCCACATCGCTTGATCGGCATTGCCGCCGATGCCGACGCCGACGATGGTGGGCGGGCAGGGATTCGAGCCCGCTTTGTCGATCACGCCGGTCACGAAATCGAGCACACCCTGGCGACCGTCGGCGGGCTTGAGCATTCCAAGCGCGCTCATGTTTTCGCAGCCACCGCCTTTCGGCATTACGATGATTTTCAATTGGTCGCCCGGCACGATTTCGGTGTGGATCATCGCCGGCGTGTTGTCTTTGCTGTTGGCGCGCTTGCTGAATGGCTGACCGACCATCGACTTGCGCAGATAGCCGTCGGTGTATCCCTTCTTCACGCCAGCGTGAATCGCTTCGTTCAGATTGCCGCCGACAATATGGGCATCCTGTCCCAGTTCGACCGACACAACCGCGACGCCGGTGTCCTGGCACAGCGGAAACTCACCCTGTTTTGCAATGTCGACATTCATCAGCAATTGATCGAAGACCTCGCGTCCCGCCGGCGATTCTTCGAGCAAGCGTGCGTTTTTCAGCGCGGCGATGACGTCCTCGCCGAGATAGTGGTTTGCTTCGATCGCGAGCTGCGCAACGGTCTCTGAAACTTGAATCGCTTGAATTTCTCGCATAGCTACCTCGCTGCAAATCTGTGATGGTTGATCGTCATCCGCTTTTGCGCGGCTTGAGGGAAATCGTGCACGTCTGTGCAGGAGCCAAACTCGGTGAGACGGTGAATTCCTTTTGCAGGATTGCCCCGAGACTTCCGATCAGGATTCCACCCCACGGGCAAGCCGTGCCGTCAAACTGGTACTTGCCGATTCGTTTGGGGCAGATGCCGCATTGGGCGATTTGAACCGTAACGCCGCCAGGGGTTTCGCCAACCGTGATTGCCCCGGTCAGGCTATTGGCTTGGAGGAATTCTGTGAGCGCGGGCAGAGAGTTGATTTCCTTCCCCTGGCTTTTGGCATACGCCAACAATTCTCGACCTACATATTCGCCCGCCATATTTGCAATGACCTGCGCGCCGCCTTTGCCCATCACACTGTATGTTCCAACCATATAGCCGATGAATACGGCATTCAACAGACTCTCCGGACCTTTTTCTCGACCGGTGGGGGTTAGGGGTTCTGCAATTTCTGTTTCCGATCCTCTCGTGAAAACAGGGCGGGATCAACCGCCCTGCGGTAATGTTATTTTGCGACGACTGTCCTAGTCGTCAATGAGCCGATCAAGCATCTTGCGCGGAATTCGGTTCATTGCGCTCGTGCGACGATTCCGCGCGTGTCAACCAAGTGTTTCTCCAGTCCGAGCGCGTGCGGCTCGAGACCGAAGGCAAGTCCCATCAACTGCGTGATGAACAGAATCGGCATCGGCTGATCGAGTTTCAGAGCGTCCTGCCGTGTGTCGAGGTTGACGTGGCAGAGTGGGCAGCCGGTCACGAGCGCATCGGCGCCAACCGCTCGCGCATTGTCCAGGATTTTTCGTGTCAGGTTCAGGACGATGTCGGTGCGCGTGAGCGATAGGCTTCCGCCGCAGCAATCCGTCTTGAACGACCAGTCGAGCGCGGCCGCGCCCAGTTTTTCGACGATGCGATCCATGCCCATTGGATTTTCGGGATGATCCGCGCCGGTGACTTTGGGCGGGCGGGTTTGCAGGCAGCCGTAATACGCGACGACCTTCAAATCGCGCAAGGGTTTTTTCACGCGCTTGGCAATCGCCTCCAGTCCCACGCGCTCTTCGAGAATGTCGAGGGTGGATTTTATCGCGACGCGATCCTGATACGTGTAACCGATTATCTCGTCCACTTGCTTCCTCAACTCGGGATTCCGTTCGATATCGTACTGTGCAGCTTTGAAGCGCGAGTAGCACGAGATGCACGGCGCGAGGAAGTCCCCGAACTTCCCGTCGGGATTGAGGTAGCCGGTGCCGTCGCTCCGCCACACGTAGAGCCAGTGGTCCCTCGAAGGGACGATGACCTCGAGCCGGCCGTCTCCGTCGAGATCGGCGAGCGTGGGCGATCCCTGCACCCAGTTGCCGGTCGCCGCGAAGAGCCCCGAAGGGTGCAGGTAG
>JAIQGC010000073.1 GCA_020072805.1 Terriglobia bacterium | reverse complement strand
GGCGACTTCTAGTACAACTCACTTTCGTGATGTGACGGGCGGTGTGTACAAGGCCCGGGAACGTATTCACGGCGTCGATCTGATACGCCATTACTAGCGATTCCAGCTTCATGCAGTCGAGTTGCAGACTGCAATCCGAACTGAGCAGAGTTTTATCCGATTAGCTCCCCCTCGCGGGTTGGCAACGGTTTGTACCCTGCATTGTAACACGTGTGTAGCCCTGGACATAAAGGCCATGCGGACTTGACGTCATCCCCACCTTCCTCTCCGTTATCCGGAGCAGTCCACGTAGAGTTCCCTCCTTGCGGAGTGGCAACTACGTGCAGGGGTTGCGCTCGTTGCGGGACTTAACCCAACACCTCACGGCACGAGCTGACGACAGCCATGCAGCGCCTCCACACAGGTCCCTTGCGGGAAGTCCGTATTTCTACAGATTGTCCTGTGCGCTTCGAGCCCAGGTAAGGTTCCTCGCGTAGCGTCGAATTGAACCACATGTTCCACCGCTTGTGCGGGCCCCCGTCAATTCCTTTGAGTTTCAGTCTTGCGACCGTACTCCCCAGGTGCAGGACTTAACGCGTTAGCTCCGGGACGTCTCGCGTACGCGAGACACCCCAAGTCCTGATCGTTTAGGGCTAGGACTACCAGGGTATCTAATCCTGTTTGCTCCCCTAGCTTTCGTTCCTCAGCGTCAGTTGTGGTCCAGCGCGCCGCTTTCGCCACGGGTGTTCCTGCAGATATCTACGCATTTCACCGCTACACCTGCAATTCCACGCGCCTCTCCCACACTCAAGCATGGCAGTTTCGGAAGCAGTCTCTGGGTTGAGCCCAGAGATTTCACTCCCGACTTGCCACACCGCCTACGAACCCTTTACACCCAGTAATTCCGAGCAACGCTGGCCCCCTACGTATTACCGCGGCTGCTGGCACGTAGTTAGCCGGGGCTTCTTCTACTGGTACCGTCACTCCCCTTGCGGGGCATTCGTCCCAATCGAAAGGGGTTTACACTCCGAAAAGCTTCATCCCCCACGCGGCGTCGCTGCATCAGGCTTTCGCCCATTGTGCAAGATTCCCCACTGCTGCCTCCCGTAGGAGTCTGGACCGTGTCTCAGTTCCAGTGTGGCTGGCCATCCTCTCAGACCAGCTAACGATCAAAGCCTTGGTGGGCCGTTACCCCGCCAACTAGCTAATCGTACGCGGGTTCCTCCTCCGACGCCTTTCGGCTTTCATTCCAAAAACCATCGTTCTCGGAATCTTATGCGGAATTAGCCCCGGTTTCCCGGGGTTATTCCCCATCAGAGGGCAGATTACCCACGTGTTACTCACCCGTGCGCCGTGCGCCATTTCCGTATTGCTACGGAAACGCGCACTCGACTTGCATGTGTTAAGCACGCCGCCAGCGTTCGCTCTGAGCCAGGATCAAACTCTCGTTTGAAACCTGTTGCCTGGAAAAATGCGAAAAGCCCGGTGCAAACCGGACTTAACTTCCAGGCGAATTGTTGATCGCTCGATTTACTCAGACCATCCGGGCTCGAATAGGCCGGATGGTTTCGAACGGATTCTGGCACATCGTATCGGTTGTCAAAGAGCGGTCCTCCCTGTCCTGCAGGAAGGCTACAGACAAACACTGACTATACGCAAGAGATGTCGGTCTGTCAACATCTCTCTCGGCTTCTTTTGCGTTTTCCACAGTACCGCGGGGAAACTCGCTAAGGTGAGCAACTCACTTGCGGTGAGGCCATAGCCAACCACTGCATGCTACCATCCCCTCCTGAAAAATGCCAGCCCTATTTTTCGGGCCTGAGGAAATCTATGACCAAACTCTCCCGCAGAGACTTCTCCCGCCGCGCCTCTCTCGCCGCCGCCGCTGCTCCATTCCTCCTCCACCTCCCCGCGCCGCCGCAGGACGCGCCCAGCCACACGGACGAATTGCAAAAGCGCGCCGACTCCCAGCGCAATCAACTCGTCTCCGCCATACGCGCCAAGCCCCTCCCCCTCGACCTCGAGCCCGCCTTCCTCTTCGCCGCCAAACCGCGCGAAAAAAAGCGGCAGCCAACCAAAAAATTAAACGGTCAATAAATGAAGCCAATCATTTCAACCGCCTGTCATCCTTCGGGCTGCGTTCTTTGCAGCCCGAAGGATCTCAGCCACAACACATCACCAACTCATCCGTCAGTCCCAGGAGAAGCACGATGATCGGCGAAGACATCCTCTACCTCAGCGTCCAGGAACTCGGCAAACTGCTCCAGGCGCGAAAACTTTCTCCCGTCGAACTCACCGAAGCCACCCTCGCCCGCCTCGAACATCTCGGCCCTAAACTCGGCGCCGTCGCCACGCTCACCCGCGAACGCGCCCTCGAAGAAGCCCGCTCCGCAGAACGCGAAATCGCCGCTGGAAAATCCCGCGGCCCGCTCCACGGCATTCCCTACGGAGCCAAAGATCTTTTAGCCACACGCGGCATTCCCACAACCTGGGGCGCGCCTGCCTTCAAAAATCAGCTCTTCGACTACGACGCCACCGTCGTCCGCAAGCTGCGCGACGCCGGCGCCATTCTCGTCGCCAAGCTCTCCATGATCGAACTGGCCGGAGGCGGCGGCTACAACAGCGGCCACGCCTCGTTGCAAGGCGCTTCGCGCTGCCCCTATAACCTCGACCACTGGGCCGGCGGCAGTTCCAGCGGCCCGGGCGCCGCCGTGCCTTCGGCGCTGGTGGCCTTCGCCATCGGCTCGGAAACTTTCGGCTCGATCATCACTCCCGCCGCCTATTCCGGCGCGAGCGGCCTGCGCCCCACCTACGGCCGCGTCAGCCGCCACGGCGCCATGGCCCTCTCCTGGACCATGGACAAGCTCGGACCCATGTGCCGCAGCGCCATCGACTGCGGGCTGGTGCTCAACGCCATCGCCGGCGAAGACCCCCGCGACGCCACTTCCCGCAAGGAGCCCTACTTCTGGTGGCCGCCCAATGACGAGATGCAGGCCCGCTCGCGCGCCGGCAAGCGCCTGGGCATCCTCCGCCCCGATTTTTCAACCGCCGAGGGCGACCCGGAGGTCGGCGCGGCCTTCGACGAAGCCGTGCGCGTGCTCCGTTCGCTCGGCGCGCGGGTCGAAGAAACCGATCTGCCAGACTTTCCCTACAACCCGGTGGCCACGCTGCTCTACACCGGCGAAGCCGCTTCCATCTTCCGCCCCTTCATCGAAAGCCCGCGCCTCGACGAACTGCTCGACGAAACCCAGCGCGCCGGCCTGCGCAGCGCCCTCGATCTGAAAGCCTCCGACTATCTCGACGCCTTTCGCCTGCGCACGCAGATCGCCGCCGCGATGGGCGAACTCTTCAACTCCTACGACGCGCTCGTCGCTCCCAGCCGCACCTCTCCCGCGCCGCGCCTCGATCAGAAATTCGACGCCGCCGCCCGCGAACGCGAAAAACAGGGCCAGCCGCCGGAAAATCGCAAGCCCGCCCCGAAATCGCAGCTCATTGCCGCTTCCAACATCGCCGGCCTTCCCGCGCTCTCCGTTCCCTGCGGCTTCACCAAAGAAAAAAACCTGCCCATCGCTATACAATTCGTCGCCGACGCCCTGCGTGAAGACGTGTGTATCGAATGCGCCCACGCCTTCCAACTGGCCACCGACTGGCACAAGCGCCGCCCGGCGCTGGGATAAGCGGACCGGTCACATGCGGATCGCTCACACGCGGACCAACGGTGCATGGCCCGCGAAAGTTTTTTAGAAAGAATACCTGCAGGAGGACGAGATGGATCTGGGCCTGAAAGGAAAATGCGCAATCATCGTCGGCGGCAGCAAGGGGCTGGGCAAAGCCACCGCTCTGCAACTCGCCGAAGAAGGAGCGCACCTGGCGATTTGCGCCCGCGGAGAAGCCGCCTTGCGCGCCACCGAAACAGAACTGCGCCAGAAAGGAGTAAAAGCCTTTGCACAAGTCTGCGACGTCGGCAAGCCTGCCGAGCTGAACGCCTTCCTGGAAGCGGCCCGCGCCGCGCTGGGCGGCGTGGATATCCTCATCAACAACGCCAGCGCCTTTTCCTTTCCCGACGACGAAGCCGGCTGGGCCGCCAGCATCAACGTGGATCTGCTGGCCGCCGTGCGCGCCAGCCGGACCGTCATTCCTTGGATGACCGAACGCGGCGGCGGCTCCATCGTGCACATGTCCTCGATTGCGGGACGGGAAGGCGGTTTCCCACCGTCTTACGCCGCCGTGAAAGCCGCGCTCATCAGTCATTCCAAGACGCTGGCCGTCTCGCTGGCCCCCAAGCGCATCCGCGTCAACGTCGTGGCTCCCGGCGCCATCGAATGGGACGGCGGCTTGTGGGCCAAGGCCAAGCGCGAAAATCGCCCCTTCTACGATATGGCCGTGGGCCGCATCCCCTGGGGGCGCATGGGCACCGCCGAGGAAGTCGCCAGCGTCGTGACCTTCCTCGTTTCTCCTCGCGCCTCCTGGATCGCCGGCGCCTGCGTTCCCGTGGACGGCGCGGAGTACAAGGGCAATCTCTAAAATCCTGCGGCAATGCCGTTCAAGCATTACGCACGCTGAAGAATTGTATACCCTGTATTCCGTTACTATTTTAATTTCTATTGCAATCGTCAACTTGCTTTTCTAGTATGGCGGCGTCTTGCGATGCTGATTCCCTTTCGCCCAAAGGTCCCGCGGGAATCGCACCCTTCGAAGGAGGACCCGTGAAAAAATTCGCAGCCCTGCTCTACGGCGTACTCTGCTATTTCATCTTCTTCGGCACATTTCTCTATGCCATCTGGTTCGTCTGGACCATGGACAAGCCCCAACTCGCCGCTGCCTGGCCGCGCAGCATCCTGATCAACGCCGCTCTGCTTTCCCTCTTCGCCGTCCAGCACAGCATCATGGCCCGCCAGTGGTTCAAGCGCGCCTGGACCCGCGTCATTTCCCCCGTGATCGAGCGCAGCACCTTCGTCCTCTTCGCCAGCGCCATCCTGCTCCTGCTGATTCGCTCCTGGCAGGCCATGCCCGCGCTTATCTGGAACGTCGATAACGAAATGGCCCAGCGTGTCCTACAAGCGCTCGCTGCCGTAGGCTGGCTCACCGTGCTCATCTCCACCTTCCTCATCGACCATTTCGACCTTTTCGGCCTGAAGCAAGTCTGGTCCTACTTCCGCGGCACGCCCTATCACCCCCCGGCCATGGGCACTCCGGCTTTCTACAAACTCGTGCGCCATCCCATCTACACCGGTTTCATCATCGCCTTCTGGAGCGCCCCGCGCATGACCGCCGGCCATCTTTTCTTCGCCATCATGTCCACGGCCTGGATGCTTGTCGCCATCCAACTCGAGGAGCACGACCTGATTTCCTTCTACGGCGACGCCTATCGCTCCTACCGGAACAGCGTCTCCATGCTCATGCCATGGCCCAAGTCCAAGAAAGCCGCCGTCCCTTCTTCCGCCCAGTAAAACCGCGCGCCGAAGACTGTGACGGTCTCCAGCGCGCGATTCTCCAATTGCAACTGAATCGCTTTTTCCGCCGCCGTGCGTTTGGTCACATACACCGCACCCAATCGTGTTAGCCTTAAAAAGTGATGTTGCGTTTCTTTTCTCGAAAGAAGCCCCCCGCGGAAACTCCCGCCGTCTCGATCCGCAAGGTTCATCTCTGGCTCCTCAAGCCCTCCCAGTATGACGACGACGGCTACGTCGTGCGCCACTGGCGCGGCGTCCTCCCCAGCAACACCCTCGCCTGCCTCGCCGGCCTCACCGAAGAACTCATCGCCCAAAAGCGCCTGGGAGAATCGGTAAAAGTAAATATCCATGTCCTCGACGAAACCGTGGACAAAATCCCGCTAAAACGCATCTGCCGCTCCCAGCGCAACCCCCGCACCAAAACCATCGTCTGCCTCGCCGGCGTGCAAACCAACCAATTCCCCCGCGCGGCCGACCTGGCCCGCGAATTCCGCCGCGCCGGATTGACCGTGCTCATCGGCGGTTTCCACGTCAGCGGCTACCTCGCGCTCCTCCCCACGATCCCCCCGGACATTCAGGCTCTGCTCGACGCCGGCGTAACCATCGTGAAAGGCGAAGTCGAGGAAACTTGGGGCGACATCCTCCTCGACGCCATCCACGGGCGCCTCCAGCCGGTCTACGATTTCCTGAACGATAAGCCGGATCTCTACACCAAGCCCATTCCCGTCGTGCGCAAAAAATATCTGCGCAAATTTGTGGCTCCCAATTTTGGCACGCTCGATTGCGGCCGCGGCTGTCCCTTCGATTGCAGCTTCTGCACCATCATCAACGTGCAGGGGCGCAAGATGCGCTTCCGCTCCGCCGAGCACATCGCCGCGGCCGTGCGCCACAACTACCGCGCGCACAAAGTCAGCTTCTATTTCTTCACCGACGACAACTTCGCCCGCAACAAAAACTGGGAAGCCATCTTCGATTCGCTCATCCGCATCCGCGAGCAGGAACATATCCCCGTCGAGTTCATGATGCAGGTGGACGTGCTCTCCTGGAAGATCCGCAACTTCGTCGAAAAAGCCCGCCGCGCCGGCTGCATCAACGTCTTCATCGGTATGGAAAGCGTCAACCCCGCCAATCTCGCCGCCGCCGGCAAAACGCAAAACCGCGTCGAGGAGTTTTCCTCCCTCATCGAGGCCTATCGCTCCTCCAACATCTCCTCCCACGTCGGCTACATCATCGGCTTCCCCCACGACACCGCCGAATCCGTCCGCCGCGACGTGCAGTTCCTCATGCGCGAAGTGCGCCCCGACCACGCCTCCTTCTTCATGCTCATGCCCCTGCCCGGCTCCATGGACCATCTGCACCTCTCCCGCGCCGGCGACTGGATGGACCCGGACTTCAACCGCTACGATTCCCATCACGAAGTCATGCGCCACCCCCTGATGAAAGACGGCGAATGGCGGCGCACTTATTTCGAAGCCTGGAACACTTTCTACAGCTTCGACTACATGAAGGAGCTCTTGCAGCGCGGCCCGCGCGCCAATTACTGGAATAATTTCCTGCGCTTCCTCTGGTACAAAAATTCCATCCAGAACGAGCGGCGCCACCCCATGATGTGCGGCTTCATCCGCCTCAAGGGCCGCAAGAATCTCCGTCCGGGACTTCCCCTCCTCTCCCGCTGGAACTATTTCCGCATGCGTACAAAGGAAATTCGCGAGCACCTGCGCGGCATGTTCCGCGTCCTCGCCGAGATGGAAGAGCTCTGGCTGCAAACCCGCCATCCCTCCGCCGGCGAGCAGCGCGTGGTCGAGGAACTGGCCAAAATCCGCGCCGTCTATGGCCGCATGCGCCTCGCCGATTTGCAGTCCGCCTACAAGCGCGCCAAAGCGCACTTCCCCTCCCTGCGCGTTCCTTCCAAGCTGCAACTCTTCCGCGCCCGCTGGAGCCCCCTGCTCGCTCCCGCCTCCGTCTTCACCCGCGCCGACCTGGCCGCCTTCTGGCAAACCGTCCGCGAGCGCTGCACCACACGCCGCTGGTTCCGCATCCCCCTCATCCGCCTGCCCTTCAATCTCCTCCGCGACGCCCAACTCCTGCTCCTCTTCCTCTTCCACATGGCCCGCGCCCGCTGATCCTCCATTTGAAAGCTGTCTTCGTTCTCCGGCTTTTGTAGAGGCCGGGCTTCAGCCCGGCTCTTGCTTTCGATCCTTAACCTGCTCCAAAACAGCCCCTGCACCAGTGTCTCGTCCTTTTTCCGCAACCGCATAAGTCCTCTGGACATAACTCCCATAAGCCCTTAGTCTGTTCCCCCGTACACTTTGTTTCCGGCAGTCCTGCCAAGGAGAGCCTGTATGCTGAAAAATTTCAAAATCTTCCTGCTTGCCGTTGTCGCAAACTGCGCCCTGTTCTCCACGCTTCCCGCGGCTGCCCAGGAAAAATCCGCAACCCCGGAAAAGCAGGCCGGCCCTTATCGTTCGCTCGTCATCAAGAACGTCACCGTCATCGACGGCTCCGGCGCTCCGGCCTTCGGCCCCGTGGATATCGTCATCAAAGGCAACCGCATTGACAGCATCCAGCGGGCCGACGCCATTTCCCGCGCCGAAGCCAAAGCCGACCATGTCGAAGCCAAACCGGAAAATTCTCCGGAACGCGTCCTCGACGGACGCGGCATGTACGTCATGCCCGGCATCATTGACGTCCATACGCACATCAATTTTGAAAAGGACGTCCCCGCCGAATACATCTATAAGCTCCTGCTCGGACACGGCATCACCACCGTGCGCACCTTCAATCTCGGCCATCTCGATCCCCAGGGCATGGCCGAGGAGAGAAAGCGCCTGCTCGCCGAACATGTCATCGCTCCCCGGCTCTACCTTTACCCCTACTGGCGCGATACGGACCCCGCTTTCTCCAATCCTCAGAGCGCGCGTGAAATCGTTGACCGCTGGCACGCCCTGGGCATGGATGGCGTAAAAATCTTCGGCAAGCCCGGCCTCTGGCCCGACGTCTTCGCCGCCATCTCCGCCGAGGCCAGAAAAAACGGCATGGGCCTCGCCGTGCACATCGCCCAGGACGGCGTCTATCCCATGAACGCCGTGCGCATCGCCGCCGAAGGCGCTTCCACCATCGAGCACCACTACGGCTACCCGGAGTCCTCCTACCTCGGCCGCTCCATCCAGGAACTTCCTCCGGGCTACAACTATTCCAACGAAGCCGACCGCTTTCTCGAAACCGGCCGCTCCTGGCTTCAGGCCGACCTGAATCGGCTCCACGGCGAGGTCATCGACTCCCTGCTCGAGTCCAGCAGGAAATCCGGCTTCATCATGGTCCCCACTTTCAACATCTACGAAGCCAATCGCGACGCTACCCGCCTTTCCAATCTTCCCTGGCATTCCACCTTCACCCTGCCCTCCGTCATGGACTCTTTTCTTCCCAACCCTTCTCATCATGCTTCCTACTTTTATGAATGGACCTCCACAAAAGAAGCCGACTGGGCTCGCGCCTACCGCCGCTGGCTGGATTTCGTCAACGATTACAAAAACAGCGGCGGCACGGTTGCCGTGGGTTCCGATTCCGGCTACCTGTTTGAAATCTGGGGCTTCGGCACCATCCGCGAACTGGAAATGCTCGAAGAGGCCGGATTCTCTCCGCTCGAAACAATCCATGCCGCCACGGAAAATGGCGCCAGAGTCGTCAAAAATCCCGAACTCGGCCTTATCCGCGAGGGTTATCTCGCGGACATGCTCCTTCTATCGGAAAATCCCCTCGCCGATCTCAAAATCCTCTATGGCAGCGGCGTGACCCGCGTCGGCGCGGATCGCAAAGCCTCCCAGCAATTCCCCCTGAAATACACCATTCGCGACGGCGTCGTCTTCGACTCCCAGGCCCTCCTGCGGGATGTCCGGGACATCGTGACCAAAGCCAAACAGACGCAAGCCATCAAGAAATAACTCCGCCCATCCACACGTGCTCTTCGCACGCATTTCTCACAATCCCAACGCCGTAGGGGCCGGGCTTGCCCGGCCCGCCCCCGGCACGATCACATGCTTGGCCTTGCGCCTCACCCTGTGGCCTTATCTCCGAACGGAAAAACTCCACGAACTCCTGTTGCCGCCCTCTTCAGAGGGCGGTCTTTTCCGCCTTACCCGCCCGGAATTTCCGCGCCTCGGATGGTCTGTAGGTTAGCGGCAGGGAAGCTACCACCGAAACATCCTTTTTCTCCCCACTGCTGATACGATATTCGCAAATGCGGAAGAGCATTTTAGCGGCCCGGCTTTCCACGGCGCTCCAGCGCCAGTTCCGGATTCGCGCGGGCGAACGCATCGCCGTCGCCGTCTCCGGCGGCGCGGACTCCGTCGCTCTCCTGCTGCTGCTTCTCGAACTTCGCGAAAAGCTCGGCTTCGTTCTCGTCGTCGCCCACTTCAATCACCGCTTGCGCGGCCGTTTCTCCGATGCCGACGAAAAGTTCGTGGCCCGCTTGGCCTCCCGCCATGCTCTGGAGTTTCACGCGGCCTCCGCCAACGTCGCCGCCTCCGCAAAAAAGGAACGCGCCAACCTCGAAGACGCCGCCCGCCGCGCCCGCTACTCTTTTTTCCAGTCCCTCGTTGACTCCGGCCGCTGCTCGCGCATCGCCGTGGCCCACACCGCCGACGACAAGGCCGAAACCGTCCTCGCGCACATCCTGCGCGGCACCGGCCTCGCCGGCCTCGGCGGCATTCATCCCGCCGTCGGGAGCGTCTTCCGCCCGCTGCTGAACATGCGCCGCAAGGAATTGCGCGCTTACCTCAAACAACGCCGGCAGCCCTGGCGCGAGGATGTCACCAACCTCGACCTCACCCGCATGCGCGCCCGCATCCGCGCCCGTCTGCTGCCGCTCATCGAGAAAACCTTTCAGCCCGCCGTGGCGCAGCATCTTTCGGCGCTCGCCGCTCAGGCCCGCGAAGACGAGGCCCTCCTCACCGCGCTGGCCGAAGATCGCATCGCCGCCCTCGCGAAAAAAGACCAGTCCGGTTTGCGCATCCCCGCCGCCAGCCTGCTCCGCCCCTGGGGTAGCCAGTTCCAGCCCGCTCCTGCCATCAGCAAGCGCATGCTCAAGCGCCTCGTGGAATGCGTAAAAACCCATCCCGGCCAGCTCACCGCCCATCACCTGGACGCCGCCCTCGACTTCGCCGGGCCCGGCCATGGCGGCAAAACCCTGCAGCTTCCGGGAGAAATCGAAATCCGCCGCGACCTGGACGACCTGCTCATTCGCCCGCGCTCCTCCGGCCCCGCTCTCGCCGGCCGCAAAACCGCCGGCGCGGAACAACCGCCGGCCGCTTTTTCCTACCCTCTGCGCCTGGATGAAAACGGCGCGACCCTCCGCGTCCCTGAAATCCAGTGCGCATTCCGCTTCATGGTGATTGACTGGCCTGCGAAGAGGCGAGAAACTGGTAAAGACGGTGCGGTCGTGCTGGATCTCGGCCGCCTGGATGGACCGCTGGCTCTGCGCAACTGCCGTCCGGGGGATCGTTTTCAGCCCGCCGGCCGCGGGAGATCCCACAAACTGAAGCGCCTCCTTCTGGAAAAGCGCATCAGCCGGTGGGAGCGTGTTGCCTGGCCGGTGCTGACCAGCGGCAGCGCGATTGCCTGGGTACGCGGCCTGCCCGTCGCGGCCCAATTCGCGCCTGATGCGCGCACACGAAAGGTTGTTGTGATCACCGAGGAAAAGCTGTGACGCCCCACAATGGGTCAACGTATTCCGTCCTGCGCATCGCCAAGCGGGTTGCCGAAATGGCCGGCGCGATCAATAAGGACTGCCAGGGGCGCCGCCTCGATGTGGTCGTGGCCATGGACCGCAGCTTCATGTTCGCCGCGGACCTGGTTCGCCATCTGAAGGGGCCTGTGGCCTGCTATTTTGCGCCCGCGGAAATGCGCGATATCGAACGCGGCGGCAAGCCCCAGCGCGAACTCTTCTTTCGCAGCTGGCCCGCGCACAAGGGCCGCGACGTTTTGCTGGTCGACGCCGTGCTCGATACCGGCATCACCCAGGAGTTTCTCCTGCGCCGCATCGGCGAAAGCCAGCCCCGCTCCGTCCGCCTGGCTGTCCTGCTGGACAAGACCGCCGGCCGCCGCGTGGCCATCGAGCCGGATTACTTTGGCTTCCGCACCGCATCCAATGGAATGTGGGTCGGCTATGGCCTTTCCGGTCCCAGCGGCATCGAGGGCAATCTCGGGGTCTTGCGCTCCACCGGCGGCAGCGCCGCGAAGAATTCCAAGGTCCGTCGTAGAAAGAAGCAGAAGTAGCGAAAATCATGCGGTTGGGGAGCCCCGGCGAGCCGGGGCAAACGCGAGGATAAAGTGAATTCAAGTTCAACAGTAAGAACCCTGGTCATCTGGCTGGTCATCATCCTGCTCGGCGTGATGCTCTGGCAGTTGGTCAACAAGAACAGCCAGGTGCAGCGCGAAGACGAGCCCAGCTACAGCGAGTTCATGGGCAAGGTGGAAGCCGGTCAGGTCAAGGAAGTGACCATCCTGCTCTCCCCCAACAGCTACGAGGTCAAGGGCGAATACAGCAATCCCGCCAACCGCAAGTTCCACATGACCCTCTTTAAGGAAGGCACGCCCGACCTGAGCAAGATCCTCCGCGAAAAGAACGTTATGGTCCGCGTGCAGGAAGTGCGCAGCAGCGACTGGGTCATGTTCATCATCCAGGCCGCTCCCCTCCTCCTCATGGTCGCC
>JAIQGC010000104.1 GCA_020072805.1 Terriglobia bacterium | reverse complement strand
TGATACGCACCGCAGTTGGGTGGATTACATGACGTTTATCTGGCCGCAGCGCTATGCGTTTATTGTGCATGCCGCCGTGCTGGTGGCCACGCTGGTTTCCACGCTCTCCGTGGGGCTGATTCTGGTGCCGGAGTTCAAGAGCTACGGCGCGTTTCTCTTCGCCAGCTATTGCCTGGCGGGACTGGTGGTACAAGGTCTGGCGGCGGGCAAATGGATTTTCGAAGGGGTGAGTTTCGTGCAGCCCGGCAAGGGCGCGGCGGGCGCGCCGCAAAGCTGAACCGGCGCGGCGCTTTTTTCCGGAAAGCTAATTCTTCAGCAGGTCGTTGAGGAAACCGGCGAGTTGCGCTTCCTGGCGCAGCAGGGCAGCGGATTCCCGGGAGTCCTTTTCGCTGGCTGCGAGCTTCGAGAGTTGAACGGCCAGCACGCGCACGGCGGCATCGCGCGGAATGTAGATGCGGTCGAGCGGGGCCAGGGCGCTCCAACCGGAGGCGCCGCGGCGCAGTTCCCAGCGGTGCTTCTCCTGACGCCGTTTGGCTTCTCTTTTTTCGCTGCACAGGGACGCCCGAGAAGTCACCTTCACATCGGCCCAGCCGCGGTCGCCCTTCACATGAACATTTTCCACGCGCAACTGGTCAAAGACCACCACGGGCAGGCGCGGCTGCAAAAGATCCTCTGGGCGCAAGGCGGCGCGCGCCGAATTGCTCAGCTCGGTGATGGCTTCGCTGACTTCCTGCGCGGACGGCTTCTTCCCGCGGGAAACCAGCAGAATGCTTTTGGGGGCTTCCGTGGGCGGTGCTTCCGTCTTCGTGGCACGCGTGCTGCGCGCCGGAATCGCCGCGCTCCGCGCGGGGTTAGAGGACGGATTCTTCACCGGCTGGGGCGCAGATGTGGAGCGTGTGGTGGCACGCGCGGGCGGAGCGGGAGCCGTCGCATCCTCATCTTCGTCCTCGATCACCGGCACGGTGACGATCTGCACTTTTTCCGGCACATTGAGCGCGACATTCGGGCGCGTCTCCGGAGTGGGATGGATATTTTCCGGGTCGGTGATGCGGTAACGGTAGAAGCGCGATGGCCCGTACTGCCGCCAGTACTTGGAGTCGTAGTCCTGCGTATCCAGCCCGGCGGTCACCGAGCTGTAGAAGGAGTGCAGGGCCGGGTCCACGACCAATCCCACGTGGCCGGGCCAGACGATGAGGTCGCCGGGCTGCGGGGTCTTGACCCGCGCGAAGTTGTCGCTGCCCCTGGCGAACAGATCGAAGGAGCTGGCGTAGGCATAAGGAAAACCAGCCAGGCGGTAAATTTCGTTGACCAAATGCGAGCAGTCCGGCTTGCCGGTGAGCTGCTGCTGATGTTCCCAGGCGGCCTGGACGATGCCCCGTCCTTCCGCGGCCGTCAGCATGCGCGGCGCGAAATCTTCATCCGGTGCAGGAGCAGCCGCAGCGCTTCGGGCGAACGGCAGCAAGGCAAGAAAAGCGACACAGCCGGTAAGCAGACAGCGCAGGAGTTGCGCTTGGCCTTGTGCCCAAGCCTCTCGGTGGCCCACTGGACGCATCCGAATGGGAGGGGTAGGGCGTAGAGCCAAAGAGTAACTAGTTTTAATGAGCTTGGGCATAGTTCTAGTACTATGATGCATCTAAAATGGAGTAGGGAAAGTGGCGTTTGCCCTGAACATCAACAGGAGGCTAGGGTCATGAGGAAAGTTTACGTTGCGGCGTTTGCCGCTTTGCTGCTGGCGCTGATGGGGTTTTCGGGAGTAGCCGAGGCCCAGGGACAGACAACGCGCTCGGCGGTTTCCATTCGGCTCATCGATGGGCTGAGCACGGGCAATGTGCAGCAAGGAGAACTGTTTACGGCTTCGCTGGCCTCGGACCTGATGGTCAATGACCGGGTGGTGGGCGAGCGCGGCGACCGCGTAAACGGGCAAGTGCGCAGGGTGATCAGTTCGGGACGAATGAAGAAGCCTGCGGTGATTACGCTGAGCCTGCAATCGGTGGAAACGCGGTCGGGTCGCTATCCGCTGGAGACGGGCGATCTCACAATCAAAGCGGATTCGCATGCCACGCGCAACCTGCTGTTCATCGGCGGTTCGGCGGGGCTGGGCGCGCTGATTGGCGGAGCGGCGGGAGGGCGCGGAGCGGCCATCGGGGCGTTGGCGGGAGCGGGCGCGGGAGCCGGCGGGGCCTATCTCACGGGGAAGCGCGAGATCGTGCTGCCATCGGAAACCTTGCTGACGTTTCATGTGAATTCGGTCACCCTCAACCAGCAGGAAGTGGAAAACATACAGGAAGCCGCGCGGCCGCGGCCGCAGCAGGAAGCGCGCGAATATCCCGTGCAGAGCGGGCCTTCCTACGATCCCTATCCGGTGGTGGTGGAGCGGCGGCGCTCTCAGCATGACGAGGTTGAAGACGATGACGACTACTACGAGCACGATGGGGATCGCGAGCACCGCCGCGAGATCTATCACGAGCATTACGGCTCGGAAGCGCCGCGCAGCATTACCGTGGTCTTCGTGGAGAATCACTACGCGATGGTGGATGTGTACTGGCCGCAGGGTGTGGAGCATCTGCGCATGCATGGCGACTACGTGGCGGATCTCTACGCCCCACTGTCCCAGCATACGGGCTTTCCCGAGCAGGCCCTGCGCGCGCGCATAAGAATCCAACACGACAACGGCAAGCACAAGGGCTGGGACAAGGAACACGGCCATGGGCACGGGCATGACCATGACGATCGGGACTAGATTCCGCTTACTGCTTTAAGAGAAACGGCGCCGGGGCAGCCCCGGCGCCGTTTCCTGTTTTGGATGAACTCCCGTCGTCTGCTATAATCCTTCTGTTGTTCTTT
>JAIQGC010000072.1 GCA_020072805.1 Terriglobia bacterium | reverse complement strand
GGGACGCGGAGCGGGGCGTAACGAAAAGGAAAAGAGAAGATACGGGAAAACCGCCGGGCGAAACGGAATCCGGTAGGATGAAAGAGAGAGAAAACGGGGAGATGGTTGCCGGGGGAAAGTTCCCCGGAGCGACAGGAGGTAGCAAGATGCCGCCGTATGGAGCGGAAGTGGGAGAGAGGCTGGCGGGCGCGGGGTGGGCGCTGGCGGATGCGGAGAAGGCCACCGCGGGCATTTGCCTGCTGAATGCAGATTTGCGGATCGTGTATTGCAACGGGGCCTGGGAGCGGCAAGAGCGGGAGAAGAGCGGCGCGGCGGCCAGCCGGGAGGAGTTGAGCGGCGTGGCAATCCTGGATCGGGTGGCGGAGCCGCTGCGGCCGTTTTATTCGCGGCGATTTTCCGAGGTGAAGAAGCAGGGACAGGAGTGGGAGCACGACTACGAATTGTCTTCGGCGGAAAAACTGAGGATGTACCGGCTGAAGGTGAAACGCGTGGCGGACAGCTACCTGTTGCTGGAGAGCCGGATGGCGCGGGAGGCGGCGCACGGCGCGGAGCGTCCGGCGATGCCCGCGGTGAAGTCGCTGTACGTGACGGAGAACGGGACGCTGACAATGTGCAGCCACTGCCGGCGCGCGCGGTGCGTGGGTTTGGGGAGAACGGTGTGGAACTGGGTGCCGGAGTATCTCAGCGCGCCCGCCGGGCGAGTGTCGCAGGGGCTGTGCCGGGAATGCTTTGCGCATTTCTATCCGGAGATCAACCGGACGCCGCATGCGGATGGCCTGGGGAGAGCAGCGGGGCGGTAGGCATTAAGGAGCCGGGGAAAGAGCTTCGGCTGTGGGGGAAAATTGGCGAAACAAGACGCGGCCGCGAAGCGGCAGTGCATTCATTGCGGGAAATATGTTCCGGTGCGCTCGACGCAGTGCATGTATTGCAAGGAATCGCTGCCGGATTTGAACGTATTGCGTGCGACGGCAGGTATCCCGACGGAGGGAGGGCCGAAGATCCGACGCGGGCTGCTGTATATGCTGCTGGCGGGAGTGGTGCAGTATTACGCGGGCGGGTACAGCGGATTTACGCTGCCGGTGCAGATTGATCCGGTGGTGTTCCAGTATCTGGTGCCGGGACTGTTTTTGCTGGGGCTGGGGTTGGTGCTGTACGGGTTCTATTTGAAAATGAAGGGCTGAACGAGGAAGAGAACGGAAGTTCCCGCCTGAAGAGATCGCCAGCCGCGATTGTTCTCCATCCATTTTGAACAGCTGAAGATGAGCCCGCGGGCGCTGGTGTGGCTGGCGCCCGGCGCGATGACGTGCGCGTGCAAACCCGCATCGGCGGACGGGGCGGGGGTCAGGGCTGCCATTTGAAGAAGACGGCGGCGAGGGGAGGGAAAGTGAGTTCAAGGGAGAAGGGCTGATTCATCCAGGGGACGGGGACGGAGTGGAGGCCGCCGGAGTTGCCGACGTCGGAGCCGCCGAAAAAAGAGGAGTCGGTATTGAGAAGTTCACGGTAGTAACCGGCATGGGGAACGCCGATGCGGTAGTGGCGGCGGATGACGGGAGTGCAATTGAGAATGACGAGGAAAAGGTCGCGGGGGTCGCGGCCACGGCGGAGAAAGGAGAGGAGGCTGTGATCGGCGTCGGAGCAATCGATCCACTGAAAACCGGTCCAATCGAAATCGAGCTGATGGAGCGCGGGTTCGGCGGAGTAGAGCCGGTTGAGAGCGGAGGCGAGGCGCTGCGTTCCGAGATGGCTGTGGTGGCGGAGGAGATCCCATTCCAGGGGCGCGGTTTCGGACCATTCGGAGCGCTGGGCGATTTCGCCGCCCATAAAGAGTAGTTTTTTTCCGGGGTGAGCAAACTGGAAAGCGAGAAGGAGGCGGAGATTGGCGAACTGCTGCCACATGTCGCCGGGCATTTTGTGGAGAAGCGAGCGTTTGCCGTGGACGACTTCGTCGTGGGAGAAGGGCAGGAGGAAATTTTCGGAGAAGGCGTAGAGCAGGGAGAAGGTGAGCTTGTTGTGGTGGAATTTGCGGTGGACCGGGTCGTTGGAGAAATATTCGAGCGTGTCGTTCATCCAGCCCATGTTCCATTTGAAGCTGAAGCCCAGGCCGCCGAGATAGGTGGGGCGGGAGACGCCGGGGAAGGAAGTGGACTCCTCGGCGATGGTGAGAACGCCGGGAAAGCGAGAGTGGGCCACTTCGTTGAGGTGCTTGAGGAAGGCGATGGCTTCGAGGTTTTCGCGGCCGCCGAAGGCGTTGGGGAGCCATTCGCCGGCGGCGCGGGAATAGTCGAGATAGAGCATGGAAGCTACGGCGTCCACGCGCAGGCCGTCGATGTGGTACTTGTCGAGCCAGAAGAGTGCGCTGGAAATAAGGTAGTTCTGAACTTCGTTGCGGCCGTAATTGTAGATGAGCGTGCCCCAGTCGGGATGGGCGCCCTTGCGGGGGTCCTCGTGCTCGTAGAGGTGGGTGCCGTCGAAACGGGCCAGGCCGTGATCGTCACGGGGGAAATGCGCGGGAGTCCAGTCGAGAAGAACGCCGATGCCGGCGCAGTGGCAGGCGTCAACGAAGAACATGAAGTCGGCGGGAGAACCGTAGCGCGAGGTGGCGGAGAAATAGCCGAGAGTCTGATAGCCCCAGGAGGCGTCGAAGGGATGCTCCATGACGGGGAGAAGTTCGATATGCGTGTAACCCATTTCCTGGACGTAAGGAATGAGCTGGGCGGCGAGTTCGCGGTAGGTGAGCCAGCGATTGTGTTCGTGGGAGAGGCGGCGCCAGGAGCCGAGATGGACTTCGTAGATGGAGATGGGGGATTCGAGCCAATTTCTTGAAGAGCGCTGGGCGAGCCAGGCGGAGTCGGACCAGCAGTGCGTGTCGAGACGGGCGACGACGGAGCCGGAATGGGGGCGCAGTTCGGAGCGGAAGGCATAGGGGTCGGCCTTGAGGGGAAGAAGTTCGTCCCGCGGGGAGATCAGTTCAAATTTGTAGATGGCGCCTTCGCCGAGGCCGGGGAGGAAGAGTTCCCAGATGCCGGAGGAGCCGCGCGGGCGCAGGGGATGAACGCGGCCGTCCCAGCGGTTGAAGTCGCCGACGACGCTGACGCGGCGGGCGCTGGGAGCCCAGACGGCGAAGTGGACGCCGGAGACGCCGTCGAGGGTGTGCAGGTGCGCGCCGAGTTTTTCGTAGGTGTCGTAGTGACGCCCTTCGCCGATGAGGTGGAGATCGAGGTCGCCGAGAAGCGCGGGGAATGCGTAGGGGTCGTGAAGTTCGGCGCGATCGCCTGAGGCGGTTTGATACAGGATGCGGTAGGAGGAGGGAGCCACGCCGGAAGGGGGAACTGCGGGGAGGACGGCCTCAAAGACTCCCGCGGGGCGCAGGCGGCGGGCGGCGATGGGATGTTCGGAACCGGCGAGGAAGACGGAGGCGTGCGCGGCCCAGGGAAGAAAGAAGCGCACGGTCCATGTCTGGGGACCGAGGTGAGGAGCGGGATGCGGGCCGAGGAGCGCGAAGGGATCGGCGTTGCGTCCGGCGAGGAGCGCGTCGATCCGCGCATCCAGTTCCGTGTGCTTGGGCTTCGGGCTCATCGTTGAGGTCAGGATAAGGCGAAATGCGCGTGAGTGCGAAGCGCAAAGAGAGATTGTACTAGGTTCCGCGGGGCGGGGGAATTGCCGGAAGCGGAAGAGTCGCGCAGGGTGTAACGGATTGGAAGCCGGCGCGAGAGAAGTGTGGGAATGGGCGGCGGGAAGATGTATAGATGGTAGCTGCGAACGACGATCCCAACTGAGAGGTCTGTCCATGTTTTGTCAGAAATGTGGAGCGAAGGCGGATGAAGGAGCGCGCTTCTGCCTTAAGTGCGGAAACGCGTTGGGTGCAGCGGCGGCCGGGAGCGGAGCGGCGAAAGCGGCAGCGCCCGCGGCGCCGGCGAGTTCGTCCGGCGGGGCAGCGGCCGGGGGGAAGAAGAGCGGCTGCGGGCCGGCGCTGATGATAGGGCTGGGAGTTTTTGCGCTGCTGGCCATCGTGGTGGTCGCAGGAGTGGTCTACGTCGGCTATCGCGCGAAGAAGAAAGTGGATGAGGTGCAGAGCGCGCTGAAGACGAAGGACATTGATAAGGTGGCCCGAGTGCTGGGCGGAAAAGAGAAGCAGGGAGGCGATGCGGAGAAGTCGGAGAAGCCGTTTCCGGAGTTCAAGGAGTGGTCGCCTTCCTCGGCGGGGGCAGCGGCGGTAGCTGGAGCGGGCTCATCGGGAGGAACCGCGAAGGGAGCGGGAAGCGATTGGGGCGGTGGGGGACCAGTGCCGCTGCGCAAGGGGCTGACGGTGATCACGGCGATCGCGCAGGAGGGCGGGGACTACCAGTCCATCAAGCAGATCCAGGACATGACCAGCGACAGCGTGACGATGGAATATTCGGCGGATAATGTTCCGGAGCGACCGAATCCTTTTGGGGGTGCGGAAAAGAATGGCGGAAAGAAGGCTTCGAAGCAATCCACGAGTGCCAGGCGGCGAATTCTGCGCGAGGATTTGCAGAATGCCCGCGAGTATCAGGAAATGTTTAGCGCGCAAGCGCCGCTGACGATGCCGGGGTCCACGGCCATCGGGGTATCGGCGGCGGTGCTGAACGAGTTGAAGAACAAGGGAGAAACAACGTTCACTTACCAGCGAACGGGGCTGCTGGGGGGCTTGGGAGGCATGCTGAGCGGCATCAGCGCCATGACGAAAGGCATGGGCGGCAGCGCCCAGGACAAAGAGGGAATGGAAAAGGCGCAGAAGGATATGGAGAAACTGTCGAAGACGGAGTGCACGATGAAGCGCGTGGGGGATAAGGACTCGGCGTTTCCGGTGCTGCTGGATGATCAGTCCGTGGAGCTGCCGGCGGTGCGGGCGAAATGCACCTCGGACGACAGTCCGGATGCGGATTTCTACATTCTGGATAATCCGGACAATCCGCTGGCGCTGGCCTGGCAGATCGGAGAGGAGGACCGCCTGCAAGTGGTGAGCATCCGCTACGAGAATTCGGATGCCGGCAAGCAGATGGAGCAGCAACTAGAGAAGAAGGAAAAGGTGAAGATTTACGGCATCTACTTCGATTTTGCGAGCGCGAAGATCCGCCCGCAATCGAAGCCGACGCTGGATGAAATCGCCGGAGTGATGAAGGCGCATCCGGACTGGGTGCTGCGCGTGGACGGGCACACGGATAACGTGGGTGGAAACGCGTTCAACCAGACCCTGTCCGAGGAGCGCGCGGCGGCCGTGAAGAAGGCGCTGGTGGACGGGTATCACATTCCGGCCAGCCACCTGACCACGGGCGGATTCGGAGCCTCTTCGCCGGCGGACACCAACGATACGATGGAAGGTCGGGCGAAAAACCGGCGGGTGGAATTGTCGCGGGAGTAGGCGAAAGACAGAGGAAGTGAAAGAGCGCCGGGGGCCGAGAGGCTTTCGGCGCTTTTCGTCTTGTTTGGAGAATGAGGCAAGAAGTTTCTTTGAACTGCGCGGCGTGGCTATAATGCGTGGGAAATTGAATGGAACGAGTGGGGAGAGAGGACCGAATGAGGAAGATGACGAAAGTCGGGGCAGGGCTGATTCTGGCGGCGGGGATGGCGGTGACACCGATGGCGAAGGGGCAGGATCGCGAGCAGGGACGTTCAATGGTGATGACCAAGCACGGGATTGTGGCGGCGGAATCGCCGCTGGCGGCGCAGGCGGGAGTGCGCATGCTGGAGCGCGGCGGAAACGCGGTGGACGCGGCCATCGCGGCGAACGCGATGATGGGCGTGGTGGCGCCGATGATGAACGGAATCGGCGGCGACCTGTTCGTGATTTATTACGACGCGAAGACGGGGAAGCTCTATGGGCTGAATGCCAGCGGGTGGTCGCCGAAGGGGCTGAGCATCGAACTGCTGCGCAAGCAGGGATTGAAAGAGATGCCGCTGTTCGGCGTGCAGGCGATTACCGTGCCGGGGGTGGTGAAGGGCTGGCAGAACCTGGCGGACCGGTTTGGCCGGAAAAAGCTGGGCGAGGATCTGGAGGCGGCGATTCGCACGGCCCGGGACGGCTATCCGGTGACGGAGCAGGTGGCGGGCTTTTGGGCGGAGACGGCCGATCTCCTGAAGAAGGATGAAGGAGCGGCAGTGGCGTACTTGATCGATGGGCACACGCCTCGGATCGGAGAAGTGTTTCACAACTCGGATCTGGCCAGGACGCTGCGGGAAATCGGCGAGCAGGGGAGCGCGGCGTTTTACAAGGGCGAGATTGCGAAAAAGATATTGGAGACGATGAAGAGCAAGGGCGGGACGATGACCGCCGAAGACCTGGCGGAGTACGACACCGAATGGGTGGAGCCGATTTCGACCAGCTATCGCGGATGGAGGGTGTACGAGCTGCCGCCGAACGGGCAGGGGCTGGCGGCGCTGGAGATGCTGAACATCATGGAAAGATTTCCGCTGGGGGAGTACGGGCTCGGCTCGGCGAAGGCGCTGCATACGATGATCGAGGCGAAGAAGCTGGCCTATGCGGATCTGGCGCGCTACATCGGTGAACCGCGCGGGCAGAAGCTTCCGGTGGCCACGCTGCTCTCGAAGGAGTGGGCGGCGGAGCGGGCGAAGAAGATCGATGCGGAACACGCGAATTGCGACGTGACCGCCGGGACCATGCCGAAGGGAAGCGATACGACGTACCTGAGCGTGGTGGATGGCGAGGGGAACATGGTGTCGCTGATTCAGAGTAATTACGAATATTTCGGCTCAGGCATCGTGGCGCCGGGAACGGGATTCGCGCTGCAAGACCGGGGCGCGCTATTCACGTTGGACGAGAAATCGCCGAATGCGCTGGCCGGGAGGAAGAGGCCGCTGCACACGATCATTCCGGCGTTCGCGCAAAAGGGCGAGACGCGCATAGCGTTCGGAATCATGGGCGGATGGAACCAGTCGCAGGCGCACGCGCAGTTCATGGCCAACATCGCGGATTTCGAGATGAATCTCCAGGCGGCCCTGGAAGCGCCGCGCTTCAGCAAGCACACCTTCGAGGGGTGCGACGTGGCTATGGAAAACCGTTTCGCGCCGGGTGTGCGCGAGGCGTTGGCGGCCAAAGGGCACAAGATTGAACTGCGCGGCGCTTTTGCCGGGAGTGTAACCGGCGGCGGCCAGGCCGTGCTGCGCGATTTCACCACGGGCGTGAACTACGGGGCCTCGGACCCGCGCAAGGACGGGGCGGCAGTGCCGGAGTTGCCG
Organism: Terriglobia bacterium; assembly: GCA_020072805.1. GTDB lineage: Bacteria > Acidobacteriota > Terriglobia > Acidiferrales > UBA7541 > Acidiferrum. The sequence goes on along the minus strand of JAIQGC010000072.1, from coordinate 5,331 downwards.
CGGGACTAGCCGCTTAACCGGGCGTTTTCTCTTCTTTCGATTGAACTTACGGCCTGGATGAAGTAATCAGGGCCGTAAGCCTTTTCCCGACAGGCTGGTCAATGATCAATAAGCCGCGGGTTAAGCGGATTCGGATTTGGCCTGACTGCGCTTGATTTCTTCGCCGAGGACGATGGCTTCGGCAAGCTCGCGCATGGACTTGCGTCTTTGGCGGCTCTGGGTTTGCAGCATGAGATAGGCTTCTTCTTCGCTGAGCTGGAAATCTCGCTGCACAATGCCTTTGGCGCGCTCGACGGCCTTGCGCGATTCGAGTTGCTCGGAGAGCTGGGAGTTTTCCCCTTCGAGGCGGGCCATTTCGATCTCGGCGCCGACCAGGAAGCCGCTGGTGGAGATCAGCCGAATTTCCTGGGGGCTGTGAACGTGGGGCTTCTTGTGCTGGAGGTTGATGACGCCGACGAGTTTGTCGCGGCTGAGCACGGGAACGGAGAGAAACGCCTCGAATCGGTCCTCGGGAAGTTCCTTAAAGGACTGAAAGCGCGGGTCCTTGTAGGCGTTGCGACCGACCGCCATGGGCTTTTTGTGTTCGGCCACCCAGCCGGTAATTCCCCGGCCGATCTGGAGTTTGAGGCGGTCCACGACGTCCGGATGGGGATTCTTGGAAGCGCGCAGAACCAGCTCGTTCTCTTCCAGGACGTAGACGAGGCAGGAATCAAATTTAGCCACGGCGGAGATGAACTGCACGACCCTGTCCAAGACCTCGTGCAGGGGGTCGGCCGCGGCGATGCGGCTGCCAATCTCATGCAACAAATCCATTTCCCGGTGTTCGTTCACAAAAAGATCGTTGGTCGTGCTCATTGTTCCACCTTAACTGGACACTTCTCCGGCGTCCAACGCAACTTTTTCGTGTTGGGCATCATTTTTTCGGCTGCCGCTCGCGCCCGAATGGAAACTCGATGAGCGCGGGGAAAAGGTGAGCGAGGGCCGGCGGACCAGCCCTCGCTCGGCTGCGCCGGCCGCTATGCGCCCGCTTTCGCGGCAATGGCGCCGCGAGGCAGTTCCGGGCCGTGGGCGTGCAGCGGGCCCTTGGCGCCATCGCCATAGAACTCGATGACCAGATCGAGCTTATCCAGGGACATCGAATGGAGCGTCATTCCCGATGCATCCGCCTGGATATCCGGCGCATGGGGATTGGGCAAGAGCGCGGACTTGGAGGCCAGCGCCATCACGCTGGCAATACGCTCTCCTTTGACCATTCCGCTGATGACCACGAGCACGGGGCTGCGGCTCGATTGAATCGAGGCGACCGAGTGGGTGAGGCCAAGGGACTCGACGGTGAATTTGTAATCTCCAGCGGGCAGGATGGTTTTTCCCAGGCGGGCCTCGACGGGGAGCGTGAACGTGCCGCGGACGATGTCTTGTGCGGGAGTTGACGGGGCTGTGAATGCGAGAGCCGCCAGACACAGCGAGGCCATCGTCGCGAGAGAACGGATGCGCAGTGATTTCTGATGTGACGTTTTCATTTTCTTTCTCCTGAATCGTTTTGTGAGATGGGCGAGCTGGCACAGCCAGGCGCGCCGGTGTTTCCTTGCTGTTTCCGTGCAGGACCGCATGGTCCGCGGGCAAAGCGGGTTGCCCAGGAGAGATGCGTGGATAAGGCGGGAACTTCGAGGTTCACGCAACGCGCTGCTACGCAGCAACGTGTTTTCTACGGGTTCAGGATGCCAGCACCCGGTTTTTCGGTCCAACGCAAACAATCAATCGCAGCCATTTGTTGCGGAAATCGCTGTGGCTGGGCTGGCGTGCGGCAGCAAACTTCTCCGCCGCACACTCCCCGGCGCGGAGCAGGGGTGTTGTACGTGTCACAAGTCATGAGTCACCTGTCTCTCTCGTTCGCGAATATCAGTCCGGGGATAATGGATCTGTGGGTCTGGCGATAGGCCTTGGACCACATCGAATGGGCGATAGAAGATTCCGATCCGATCGGAAAGAAGCGCAACTTTTTGTGTTGCAGACACTTACAATTGAGAAGCTTCGGCGAGCCTCATCGGTTCGCCTCAGCATGACAGCTGTAATTGAGTATTTCGGCGGCCTGGTACTGGTCTCCGGGGCAGCTCTCCCCATCCCCCTCCCACGCGAACCGGTGCTAACTATTCCATTAACTGTAGATTGACTTATTAGATGTATTGGGAGACACTTATATTCGCTCGTGTTTCTAATGAGAATGAGAGTATCTTTAGGGAGCCATGAAGATTCTAGTTGTAGAAGATGACGCACCGCTGGCCGAGTTCCTGAACCAGCGCCTGCAACAGGATCACTTCAAGGTGGACGTCGTCTCCGACGGCCGCGAAGCCCGCCAGCGCGTCGACCAGGGAACGTATGACCTGATCATGCTGGACCTGGGGCTGCCGGGCGAGGGCGGGCTGGAAGTCCTGAAGCACATTCGCGAAAAGACACCGGAGCTTCCCGTGCTGATTATCACGGGAAACGCGCAAGTGGATGCGCGGGTAAAGGGGCTGGATGCCGGCGCGGACGATTACCTGGCCAAACCCTTTTCCTTTGCCGAACTGGCGGCGCGGGTGCGCGCGCTGCTGCGCCGCGGCAGCCGTCCCGTGCAGGCGATGTTCCAGGTGGAAGATCTGGAGCTGAACTGCATTGATCGGACGGTGAAACGCGCGGGCAAGTCCATCGAGCTGACGCCCAAGGAATTTGCCCTCCTGGAATTTCTGATGCGCCATGCTGGGCAGCCCGTCAGCCGGGCATCCATCGTGGAGCAGGTCTGGCAGATGAAGGGCGAGACCCTAACCAATGTCGTGGACGTCTACATCAACTATGTGCGCCGGAAGGTGGATGAGGGATTCAGCAAGCCGTTGATCCGCACCGTGCGCGGCGTCGGTTACCAGATTGGCGGCCGCAAGTAGCTCCTGCAAGGGCGCTGCCGGCTGGCGGCGTTGAAAATCGAACCAATCCGCAATTGCGCTAAGATTCAGTCTCAATCTGAGACGATTCTACCCTCTCGTCCCTCGCGCATCTCATAGATACTGAAAACCTTATACCTCACCGCACGGACGGCTGCTTTGCTCCTCTCGACCTTAACCCTTATGACATCGTGCAACTTTCCGGATCGTGCTGTGTTCTACAATCATAGGAGTTCATAGCGGTTCCCGTGGCAGGCCCGTTGGAGGCCACGAAGAAGGGGGTAGTGATGAAGAGCAAAACCGCAGTAGGCCGTCTGCTCTCTCTGCTTTTGGTCCTGACGGGAGTTCTCTTGAGCGTGCCTGGGGCGCGCGCCGAGGAGCAGGACCCGCCATCGCGCGTCGCGCGTATCAGCTATCTCCACGGTGCGGTGTCCTTCCAGGCGAACGGCGCCGGGGAGTGGGGCAACGCTGCGCTGAACCGGCCGATGACTGTGGGCGACCGCATCTGGACCGACGGCAAAGCGCGGGCGGAATTGCAGGCCGGCGCCGCGCTGGTCCACCTGAACGATTCGACCGCGCTTTCCTTCCTGAATCTTGATGACCGCACCGTGCAAATGCGCATGGCGGAAGGGGAGATGAATTTTCGCGTGCGGGAACTGCGCGAAGGGGAACTTTATGAGGTGGATACGCCCAATCTGGCGTTTACGGTGACCCATGCGGGAGCCTTTCGCGTGGATGTGAACGAGGCGGGGGATTTCACCGGACTGAGCGTTTTTCGCGGGGAAGGCGAAGTAACCGCGGGCGGGCATACCTACAAGGTACGGGAAGGCGAGCGGGCCGAATTCCGCGGTACGGACAAGCTGGAATACAACATTTTTCCGGCGCCCCGAGAGGACAAATTTGACCGCTGGGCCATGGAGCGCGATCTGCGCACGGAGCATTCTTCCTCCTCGCGCTACGTCTCGCGCGACGTGATCGGATACGAGGACCTGGACGATTACGGCTACTGGCGCGAAACGCGCGGCTACGGCTACGTCTGGTATCCGCGGTCGGTGGCGATTGGCTGGGCGCCGTATCGCTACGGGCACTGGGCCTGGATCGAGCCGTGGGGATGGACCTGGGTGGACTATGAGCCCTGGGGCTTTGCGCCGTTCCACTATGGACGCTGGGCCTATGTCGGCGGAATGTGGGGATGGTGCCCGGGGCCGGTTTATGCCCGGTCGATTTATGCGCCCGCGCTGGTGGGGTTCGTGGGAGGAGCGCATTGGGGAGTTTCCGTGGGAATCGGCGGCGGGCCGGTAGGATGGTTTCCGCTGGGATATGGGGAGCCCTATTACCCTTCGTATCGTTCGAGCCGGACCTACATCAACAACGTGAACATCACGAACACGCGGATCACCAACGTCAACATCATCAATAACAACACGACGATTAACAATTACAACTATGCGTATCAACACGATACCCGTGCTGTGACCGCCGTATCGCACGGAGCCTTCGTCAATGGCGAAGCCGTGCAGCACGCCTCGATGCGGTTGCGGCCGGAGGATTTGCGCCACGCGGAAGTGACTCGCGGCGCGGAGGGGATCACCCCGAATGAACGCAGCCGGATGGGTTTGACCGGGCGTGAGCACGTGGCCATGCCGCCCTCGGCCGTGGAACGCCGGGAGGTGATTTCCCGGACGGCACCGGCGGAAGCGGCTCGCCATCTTCCGGTTCGCCCGGCGGAGCCTGGCAGGGAACTGACGCCGCGCGGCGCGGAGCGAGGCCCGGAGAGCGGGCGAATGAATGGACCGGAAGGAATTTCAGGGCGTGGCGACGTTCGTCCCAGTCCGCGGGAGGACATGCGTGCGGATCGTCCGAGCGGCGCGGAGGGCGCGAACCCACGTTCGTCCGAGCGGCCAACGGAACTGGAGCGCGCACCGGAGCGGCGCAGCGTGCAGTCGGATCGTCCGCCCTATGCGCGGGGCGGCTCAGAGGGAGGTGCAGAATCCCGGCGGCCCGTGGAGAATGTAGAGCGCGGCTCGGAACGCTCCGTGCCGCAACGGGGCTCGGACAATCGCCCCGCAGATCGCCCCGTGGAACGTTCCATCGAGCGCCCGGTCGATCGTTCCGTGGACCGTTCCAGCGGCCGGTCGGCGGATCGTCCCACCGAGCGGCCCAGCCGGACCTATGATGCTCCGAGAGAGATCCTTCAATGTATTCCGTCTTTAGAGTCCAAAGAGGCGGACCTTTCAAGAGAAAAGAGCTTCTGCTGCGGTGCGGGCGGCGGCAGGATGTGGATGCACGAGCACCTTGGGAAGAGGATTAATGATATACGTACAGAAGAATTGATCGGGATTGGAGTGGACTGGGTTGCAACATCATGCCCATACTGTTTAGCCATGGTTGAAGATGGGATAAAGGGACGAGAGAT
>JAIQGC010000123.1 GCA_020072805.1 Terriglobia bacterium | reverse complement strand
CCTGTCCCACTCGCTGTCCAGCCCTTCCCGCCATTATCTTCTTGGCAGGCTCCCGCTTGGCTCTTTGAGATTGGCCCAACACTAGGCTTTATTAGACCATTGAAGACCATGCCGTGTTTCTCGCGTACGCAATCATACCAAAGTCAGAAAGAGTAAACATGAGAGTGATCCTGGGAGCGATTTTGGCGATCGCTGGCATCGTCCTTATCAACCTTTGACAGGTATCTTCAGACAGCCAGTTCAATGGATTCAACTCACGCCACCAATCCCGCGTGACACTTGGCTAGGTGTTGTCGTCCGTAGCCAAGATGAGGGTCCTGAATTATGACTGTGCTCGAACCTTCGGACTCCTTTTCACGACGACTCATTCAGACCATGGCCACGCGGGCTGGTAGTGGCAAGCAATTCATCACGATTGCCTCAACCATGTCTCCGTTACTCAGGTGATCAATCGTCTGAACGATTCATCCTCAGAACTTAAAGACGTTAGTAATGTTGGTGCTGTGTCAGAAGTGAGAACTCATGTCGAGTTTGAGATCTCTCGTTGACGGGATAGTAACTTGGACAGTAGCCAACGCGAGGTCGTTCAGTTACCTGCTTCCTGACAGCGTGGAACTCGCGCTATACCTTTGCCTTGCGGCGTATTTCGCAATACAGCTTCAGCAACAGGCATGATGGTTTCAAACTCTGCGTTTCGATCAGCAGCCGATGCACAGACGGATTTGAACCGCGCAACAAGGGACACTGACAGTTTCACGCAGAGACTCTTGATGATGATCTAGTGCAAACTAGGAGAACCGTTGATGGGAATCAAGAGCTGTTCCAGTAGCCAGTGTGCTATCATGCCCAGCCTAGCCCGCATTGATGCTTCCTACGGCGGTTCTATGTCCTTGAATTTGACCGCGCCCTGCGAGTTCAGCCTGATGGTGAAGCGGCAAGGAGCGTCCCTGCCCTCGACACGATAGGAACCATCAGCTTCCCAAAGCACGCCGACTTGGCGTATCTTACGAAACTCAATGCCGTATCCGTGAGGAGAAACTCTTCGAATCATCTTGAGAACTCGCTCTTTGACTTCATCCTCACCGATGCCGGGTCGCTTGTAACGAGGTATCGCAAGTCTCTCCTGTCTAAGAGATACAAAGCCTACTCCAGCTATATTGAGGCTTTCGTCCGCGAGGCACGCAGCTCACAGACTCGTCGCCAAAACGCGTTGGAAAGATGAAGAGAAAGAAAACAAAGAAACTCGGTCAATCTTGACTGCCAGGCCGGCTGCCTAGTATCTTCGGTGCTTCTGGTAGCAGTCTCTACAGTAGACTGGTCTGCCCGCCGTCGGCACAAACGGTACTTCCGTTTCTGCACCGCAATCGGAGCATTTGACTTTCGTCATTTGCCTTGGGGCACGACGATTCTCATAACCCATTTCCGCATTCCACCGTCCCTATTATCTAGTTATACAAAAGACGATACTTGACGCGATAATCGGCACGAGCCACACGGCCCTCCCGTCATCCACGCAGTAAGATCTTCAGTATACTGAGCACGCAAGAGGCAAGACTAGTATAAAAGGTGACCCAATACTCCTCAACGGTAGGCCAGATGGTCTGGACAGGGCTCCATGGGCTTGTTGGAATCGGCATCGCACTCGCAACTCAAGGACGCACAATGCTAGACGAGGCCGGAACCCGAACCATGCGGCTCGGAATCGTCTGGGGTTCCATTCTCCCTGACATAGACCTGCTCATCTCGATCATCATCATTGCCGCGGGGGGAAACATGCAGCAAGCGCTCGCTCCTCATCGCACGCTGACTCACAGCTTCTTCACAATGTTGGCCCTCGCTCTGATCGGACTCGTGCTCTGGAAGACGGCCATAAGCAAGAGCGTGGGTGGCGGCCTCTTCGGAATCGCGATAGGGATGTTCGCACACGTCCTTCTTGATCTTCCATACGAGGTAGGTGTTTCTTTCCTCTGGCCTCTGACATCTCAGAGGTTCGGACTCTTCTGGTCGCTGCCGGGAGTCTGGGCATATCTAGATCAAACCTTGGATTTCCTGTTCGCAGCAATATTCTTCTACGCCCTTCACAGGCTCGCAAAGAAGTACCAGATGCGAAGCAGGCTGTTAGTCCCGGCGGCAGTCGCCTCTATCGTCGCGTTCCTAGTGATGGTCACCTATGATCTCACCGCAGTATCCGCGAGTCAGTGGTTGCTCGTCTACGCTGGCATCGGTCTGCCATTCCTTTTGTTGATACTGATTCTCCCGTGGCTGAACCGCAGAATCATCTATTCCATTCCGATCGGAAGCGAGCAACACGCATGACTGCCTTGGCAACCGTGTCAATGTTTAAGAGGATGCCTAGCTCGCTCAATTAACGAGAGGTCCATCCTTGAGCGCACGAGAAAAGCGTCGCAAACGAGAAGCGCCCATGCCAGCAGCCAGTGCTGGACTGTTAAGGTTCTTTGAAGAGGACACGCCTGGAATCAAGGTGCGCCCAGAGGTAATCCTAATGCTATCTGTTGGGTTGATCGCGATTAGCCTCTTTGCCTACTTGACGTTCAAGTAAACATCCATATGCGACGCTAGAAATCCAGAATACTTCTTTGTGACAACAGAGGAAGCGGGTCAGCCTCGACCTTCAACTCTCTCCTTAGATGTTTGGAGATTAGTTCACTGTAGCCTGTGAATGCGTAAACACGTTTTGCTCCGGTCTTGGCCACATACTTGACCAATTGATCAAAGCCAGCGTGGCTGCTAAGTGGGAATGATGCGTAGCCTCCTGAACCGAAACGGACCGCCCAACCGGTCGCCATCGCTTCCGACGCGTGACTCGGAACGGACGAGTTGCTTCCGGTCGTAGTGACGTAGACGCAGCTCCCCTTACGAAGTAACCTTCTGCCTTCTGCTGTCTCAGCC
>JAIQGC010000103.1 GCA_020072805.1 Terriglobia bacterium | reverse complement strand
GGTGGCCAATGGCGCGTGGGGATTTGCTTCGACGGACAGGCTGACGCGCGAGGGCGTGGCGGCGTGCGCGGCGCAGGCCGTGGCGATTGGAAAAGCTTCGGCGATTGCCAAGCGCGTTGAATTGCGGCTGGTGCCGGAAGATGCTTACGTGGACAGCTGGCAGAGTCCCTTCCGCAAGGACCCGTTCGAAATTCCTCTGGAGACGCAGATTGCTCTGCTGCTGGCGGCGGACGCCGCGATGCGGCGGGTGAAAGGCGTCACGCTGACCGAAACCGGCATGCAGTTCCGCAAGATCGATTCGTGGTTCGCCTCCAGCATCGGCTCGCGCATTCACCAGAGAAAAATGCAGACGGGCTGCGGCATCGGCGCGACTTCGTTTCAAGGCGAGGAGATTCAGAAGCGCTCGTACCCCAACAGTTTCGGCGGGCAATACGCGCTGGAGGGGTACGAACTGGTCGAGAGGCTCGACTTGGTCAAGCACGCGCCGCGCGTGGCCGAAGAGTGCGTGGCGCTGCATTCCGCCGCGCAGTGCCCGGAGAAGACCGGGACGCTGCTCCTGGACGGCAGCCAGCTCGGCTTGCAGATTCACGAATCGGTCGGCCATCCCATCGAGCTCGACCGCGTGCTGGGGCAGGAAGCGAATTTCGCGGGGACGAGTTTTCTCACGCTGGAGAAGCTGAACAAGCTGCGCTACGCCTCGGACATTGTGAACGTGGTTGCCGACGCGCGGCTGGCGCATGGCTCGAGCCTGGGAACGTTCGCCTACGACGACGAAGGGGTTCCCGCGCAGTGCACGGACATCATCAAGGACGGGCAGTTCCGCGGCTATCTTTCGAATCGCGAAACGGCGCATCTCATCGGGCTGAATCGCTCCTCCGGCACGATGCGCACGGAAAGCTGGAACCGCCTGCCGATTATTCGCATGACCAACATCAGCCTGCTGCCCGGCGCGTGGTCCTTCGACGATTTGATTGCGGATACCGACGACGCGATTCTGATGGAGACCAACCGCTCGTGGTCGATTGACGACCGGCGCTACCAGTTTCAGTTCTCGACGGAGATTGGCTGGGAAATCAAGGGCGGCAAGCGCGGGCGCATGCTGAAGAATCCCAGCTACAGCGGAATCACCACGGAATTCTGGAACGGCTGCGACGCCATCTGTTCGCGCGAGCACTGGACGCTGTGGGGCACGCCCAACTGCGGCAAGGGACAGCCCATGCAGACGATGGGCACGGGGCACGGAGCGGCGCCGGCGCGCTTTCGAAACATTCGCATGGGGACGGCTTTCGCCAACACATGAGCCGCAAAAACCATCGCCGCAAGAGCAACACGGGGGCAGGGAAGCGTGTTTCCACGCCCGCGCTGCTCACCGAGCGCGAACTGCGGCGCATCGCGGAGGGCGTGCTGCGGCTGGCCAAGGCCGCCGGCGCGCCGGAAGCGGAAGTGCAACTGGATGAAGTGGCGGACGCGCTCACGCGGTTCGCCAACAACGCCGTGCACCAGAACGTCGCCGAGCGCGGGCTGACCATTTCCGTGCGTACCGTGGCGGACGGGCGCACCGCGCGGGCCACGACGAACCGCACCGACGAAGACTCGCTGCGCGCGGCGATCGAAGCGGCGATGTCGCTGGCGCACAGCCAGCCGAAGGATGCGCGGCTGCTGCCGCTGCCCGGCCGTCAGCGCTATGCCCGCGTCAATCGCTTCATTCCCGCGACCGCCATGCTCGCTCCCGAGGACCGCGCCTACGCCGTGCGCGCGGTGTGCGACCAGGCCATTCGCCGCGGGCAGAACGCCGCGGGGATTTTCTCGAGCGGGCAGATGCAGACGGCCATCGCCAATTCGCGCGGCCTTTTTGCCGCCTATCGCCAGACGCGAGCGGAATTTTCCATTACGATGCAGGAGGGCGCCGCAGCCAGCTGGGCCAAGGCCAATTCTCCGCGCATCGGCGAGATTCACCCGCTGGACCTGGCCGCGCGCGCCAGCGACAAGGCGCACGGCGCGGTGAACGCGCGCGAGCTGCCTCCCGGAAAGTACACGGTCATCCTGGAGCCTTCCGCCGTTCTCGATCTGCTCGGTTTTCTCTTTTACGATTTTGCGGCGACGGCGCTGGAAGACAAGCGTTCCTGCCTGAACGACCGCATGGGCAAGCCGCTCTTCGGAAAAAATATCACCATCATTGATGACGTCCAGCACCCACTTCAGTTGGGCGCGCCGTTTGACGGCGAGGGCATTCCCCGGCAGCGCGTGCTGCTGGTGGACCGCGGCGTGCCCCGGAACCTGGTCTATTCGCGCTACGCGGCAAAAAAGGCCCGCAAGCAGCCCACGGGGCACGGCTTTCCGCTGCCCAATGACGTTGGCGAGGCTCCCGTGAATCTCGTTTTTGGCGGCGGGAAATCTTCAATCGAGGAGATGGTGGCTTCGACCGCGCGCGGCCTGCTGGTCACGCGCTTGTGGTACATCCGCGAAGTGGACCCCTACGAAAAGGTGCTTACCGGCATGACCCGTGACGGACTTTTCCTGGTGGAAAACGGCCGCGTCACATCCGCCGTGCGCAATTTCCGATTCAATCAGAGCATGATCGAAATGCTGCGCAACGTGGAAATGATGAGCCCCGCGGTGCGCGCCGCCGGGGAGGAATCTTTCGAAATGATCGTCCCGGCCATGAAGGTGCGCGACTTCCGCTTCTCCGAAGTGACCAAGTTTTAGACTTTTTCCCGTGGATGCGAGCCGGCCCGGTTCACTCCGGCACAGCTCCGCCCACCCTGACAAATTCCGATTCGCCGGATTCAAATTCTGCGTTGTACTTCCCGCTGCCCCAGCCCCTATAAATGAATATGCATATTCCGCCACACTGGGGCCATCCGGACCACGACGCCTGCGGCACGGGCTTTATCGTGCGCCTGGGCGGCGCCCCTGCGCACGATATCGTCGAGCTGGCCTTGCAGTCGCTCGAGCGGCTATCGCATCGCGGCGGGGT
>JAIQGC010000140.1 GCA_020072805.1 Terriglobia bacterium | reverse complement strand
GGATGATCTGGACGCGGTCGTCGAAGAATCCTATCGCCGGCTGCTGGCTCGCGCCCAAGTCACCCGTCAGATTGGCCGCCGCGTTATCGAGTTACTGGCACAGATAGAAGACTTCCAGAAGCGATTGTTTGAGAAGAAGAAATTTGTGGTTCAGACGGAATGGTGCCTCACGCTCGACCGTGTGCCGGAAGCTTTCTATAAAGAGATTGTCGCAAATGAATCGCAATGGGCTGAGTGGAAGCGTCTGTTCAAAACCAAGCGCCCCAAGGGTAACGGAAAGCCGGCCATCCAGTTGTTGAAAAATCATCCGTCGTTGGTGCTGGATACGCAGTTCTTTGACGCCGATTTCAAAGACCGATTATTGGCGACAATTGATAACCTGGATGAGCAGACCGATGGTCTGTTGATCAACAGCGAGAACTTGCAGGCTTTGCGATTGCTATTGGAGAGATATCGGGGTCGAGCGAAGTGCATTTATATTGACCCACCATACAACACTGGCAGTGACGGTTTCATCTATAACTGGACTTCCTTACATTAGGCCATTTTAGCTCGAAATATATGGACTCGGTTTTTGGCGTTTTTCGCCGATAGGCACATAATAGAAGTTGATGTCGATGAAGGAGTGTGGCTATGCCCCGGCGAAAAGTCAAACTGGACGTCAAGGTTGCAGCGATGCGTGAAAGTTTGCGACTGGTGAATGTGGCTGATGTTGTAGACAAACACGGGCTCTCCAAACAGGCTGTGTACAACTGGTATCGTGAAGTCTTGGAGGCGTTGCCGGACATCTTGGTGGACAACAAGCCAGGTCGTAAGTCTGCATCGAAGGCCAAGTCGTCGCCCCCCTTTTGAGTGCTGACCTGGGCCAGCCGATGAACAATGCTGGCACGTGGTTTCTCAAAGGGGCATGGATCGAACTGGGCATTGAGCAGGCAGTGGTGAATGTGATCGAGACAGCCTGCCGACGTTATTCGACCGAGTCGGCCTTGCCCTTGCGCGTGTTGACGCACACGCGTGAAGTGTTGGTGCGCAAGAACGAGACATTGGCCTTCATGCCATTGTTCGAAGATATGACGCGCTTGACGCATCTGGACACCTACAATGACGATGGGTTGAGTTGGTTGACGGAAGCGTCGCAGGTGTATCGCTCGGACACATTGACGCTTTACCTGAGCGAGCTGACGCGGTTGAAGATCGCCACGCCATTGGGCCAAGCTCTGGCGCGGTGTTACTGGCGAGCCTGGTATCAGGCGGGGACAATCGCTGATAGCCATGTGTTCTATGTGGACATGCACGACAAAGTGATTTGGACGAACAAGCCCAGCCCGGTCGGTTTTGTCAGCGCCCTGCATGAGGTGCGAGCCTGCTTGAAGCAAGCCTTCGTTCACGGGCGAGGCGGGCATGCGCTGTTCGGGCAAACCTATGCCGCCGATGTTCACTTGAGCGAAGTGGTTGTCGAGATCGCACACGCCTTGGAGCAAGCGCTCGGGGCGACAGTGATTCAAGTCATCGTCACCGACCGCGAAGGACTGTCGGCGGACGTGCTGGAGCAACTGGCCGCGCAAAACGTAGCATTTGCAGCCCTTTTGAAGACCAGCCAGTACTCGGGCGAGACCGATTTCGTGCGGCGCGGGCGATTCCGCCGGGTGAAAGACCCACGCACAGGCGAGGTCACTCACCGCGTCGCGGATGCCGACTTTCAGTTGACGCCCGACCTGACCGTCCGTGCCGCGATGATCTACGACTTGGCTCGTCCTGAGGTTCTGATGGTGTTGATCACCACCGTTCGGCGAGAGGGTGAACCGGATATCCGTCGCGTGGTCGGCTGGTATCTGGGGCGCTGGAATGCGCAAGAGAATTCGTTTCGCGATCAGATCGCTTTTGTGCATCTCAACGTCAACTTTGGTCTGCGGGCTAAGCACGCCGTACCTGACCGCCGTGTGGCTCGGCAAATGGCAGAACTGACCACGCACTTGGCAGCGGTCATCCGTAAGTTGGATAGCAAACTGGTGCAACTGGCCGACTTGGAACACCAAGTGCAGAATCAGATCGCACGTCACGACCAACAGATCGTGAATCTGCTGCGCCCTTCTAAACGCCAAGGCCCACAGGCCACTATCCGCGCAGCGAAACGCGCGCAACGGTTGCACGAGTCCCGGCAACGCTATCACCAGCGCCTCTCCAAACAGCTGGCGCGCCAAGCTAAACTCGAGCGCGAGATCGAAGCACACCGCCAAGAGCAGACACACGCCGCCGATGCGTTGACTCAACTCGATCCGCAAGCCAGGTTCTTCGAAGTGGAGACTGAGAAAGACCAACTGATGGCGCACCTGCGAATCGGCCTGCATAACAGCGCCCTCTGGGCACGCGATCATTACTTCAGTTCTACCTATCATCACACTACACCGTTAACGTTATGGCGTACCTTCTTCAAACAAGATGGTTTTTACTGTGAGACGACTGATCGCATTGTCATTACACTCAAACCCTTTACAGACCAGCGTGTTCAGCAAGAAGCGATCACTGCCTGTCAGCTCTTCAATGACCGGCGAATCGCAACGTTGTCAGGCAAAATCATCGCAATACGTGTCAGCGAGTCCATATAATTCAGGCAATGTAAGGAAGTCCAGATAAAGACAGTTACCAGCATTCCAGTTGGTTGGCGATGATGGATGACCGGCTCAGGTTGTCTGGGCAGTTGTTAGATGTGACAGGCATCATTCTGGTTTCGATAGATGACAACGAACTGTCTAATGCTCGAGCTGTCTTGGATGATGTGTTTGGTCACGATGCTTTACTTTGCACTTTTGTTTGGAGGCGCAGAATATCGTCAAGCCTCGCAAAGCTTTTGGTTTCTACCGACCATGAGTATGTACTTGGCTACTCTCCGCATAAGGAGCTAGTGGAAATTCTGGGTGATGAGCGTGACATGGCAAAGTTCAATCAAGTGGATGAACAAGGCAATACATATGCCAGTATGCC
>JAIQGC010000118.1 GCA_020072805.1 Terriglobia bacterium | reverse complement strand
ACTGGTGGTGAAATTCCACCGGTCTACCCGGCATTGACCTCGTGCTCGGCAGGTTTTGGAAGCAATGAGGACTCCTTCCTCATTCTCAATTTCCGTCAGGCAGTGCGCTTTGAACCTACAAATATTTTCATAGGCTGATATTTGTCATAACCCGCAAAAATTTATGCCGGACGTGTCTATGCGGGGCAGAGAAAACCTACCGATCGGGGGAACGTGGACAGCAAGGGGCAGGATGACGACTGGTAGGGGTAGGAGGGATGATCCTGCCGGACGTGATGAATATCAAGACCCTTCAGAGGTAAGTAAATGAAAGGTTAACAGAAGGTTAACAAGGGTAACGATGGTAAACATATTAAGTTATGAAAAGGATTTTCGAATTGCCTTACAAAGGGTGCATTTGTTAAGCAGGTTATGCTTAACAAAAGATTGGGGGTGAAGAGATCTATGGAGCTCTATAGACTTCCCTTCGATGCCCTATTTTTATGACAAGGATGGTGAGAATTTCCCTCTTGATTTGGTAGAGTATCCGATAATCTCCTACCCGGACCCGGTAAGCTTCTCTGCCTTTCCCCTTTAATAATTTGACTCCCTGAGGGATAGGGTTTGTTTGAAGGGAATCTATCTTTTTGCCGATACGAACCCGAATAGCTTTAGGAAGGGAAACAAGCTCTTTCTGAGCGGTAGGAAGAATTTTGATTTGATAGGTTTCCAATTTAGAGCCCCAGGTCCTTTTTTACCTTATCCCAGGGGATAGCCTTTTTATTTTTTGGATCAGCAAGGGCTTTCTCAACATCGTCTAAGTCTAAACGGTCTTCTATTGCCTCCAAAAGCTTTAGATCCTCAATGGGAACCACGGCGACAACGCCTTTTCCTCTCCGGGTAAGGACTACCCTTTCCTTCCCGTAAGCGGAACGGTTTACCAAGTCTGAAAAGTTTTCCCTTGCTTTGACTGTGCTTATGGTGCTCATAATCAACCTCCTTGCTTAAATGTACATCTAATCGTTTTGTCTGTCAATAGAGATGGGTTACAGACAGGAATCCCGTGAATCGACGAGTTGCTGTTGATTAGACCGTGGAACCGGGGCGTGTGGAAGGGCAAATCGTAGAGAGGGGGTGGGTAAAAGGGTTCAGAGGCATTTTCGCACATCTGTTTTTAGGCCAAAATAGGAGGGGAGTTGGCCGATAAACAACACTCCTTCGTCATCTCCGGAAAGGAGACCGTTAAGAAGCTAAGACAGGGGTAAAGGAAGTCGAGCTATCCCCCTCGTGGACAGATCCAAGGAGCAGGGATCTGCATAACGACTAAGCCCAGATGTAGTTCCGTAGCCAGGCCGATCAAGGTCAAATGCAGGCGCCGTTGAGGTTTGAGGTTCCCGTAATAGAAACTCTGGAGGAGCACGAAAGCAATGAAGAGGGTAAGAACGAAGTTGAGGATGGCCGTGGGCTGGTGCTTGAAACAGTGATTGAGCGACCAATAAGTGACGAGAGTGTGGAACAAATCGTTTTCGATTTCCCAGCGTCGATGAGCGATGCACCAGAGCAGGCACGTGGAGAGTCGAGACATGGGAAGCGTCGTCACCCACCACCAGTGATGGACCTCGGTCTTTTCGATCCATCGGTGGTTTTGACGATGCCGTTCAGTCACCGTTTCCTCCGTATGGAGAACCCGCAGGGGAACCTCAATGCCTTCAGCCGTTGTAAAACCTTCCGCATCCCAGGCCCGGATCTGGCATCGACCTTCTTTCCAAAGTTTTGGTTTCATTAGAGAGAAGACGCCTTGGGCATCTTGAAACAGTATCCGCTGTTCTCCCTTAAACACGGCAATGACGTCTTTCCCATGTTCCAAACAACAGTTGAAAAAGGGGGCTTCCACGTAAAGGGCGTCTGCTAACACCACGTCAAAGAATCGCCCATAGCGACGCATCCCTCGTTGCAAGAGCCGTTTGGCAGCAATCACCTCCCCCTCGCCGGGTTGAATCATCTCCACGTCCAGAGGAATCGCCACTTGGAATCCCACTAAATGAAAAACTACGCCTCGATGAAAATACTCGGTCACCTCTTCATCCTTGACCGTCACCGTACGCTCAGAACACTGGGGGCAGCATCGATGTCGGCTGGAAAAAAAATTCATGTCCATCCATGGTCCCCACCCGAAGAGGCCAATCGTTTCGAAGCGCCTTGTTACGCCCCAGTTGATGATTGATCCGGGAGAGCATCTTTCTTAACTGATCGGGCTCCATCAATCCCAAGACATCGCCCATGCGGTCTGCACTGGGTTTGATCTTTCCGATCAACCTCTCCATCCGGTTGCGTTGATCTAACTCTTGCTCCATCGCATTGAGGCTCCTCCGACGTAGCACAAACAGAAAGAAAACACTTCCCCAAAGAGCGGCCGTAGGAATCCGGGGTCGCTTCCGAGTGTCTCGAAGCGTATGGATCTGCTGTCCGAAGTCGAACACCTTTTCAATGTAGCGGCAGAACCGTGCCATCATGAGCGTTTCCCTCTCCATTGTTCTTTGTTGACGAAAAATCGTTTCAAACAGCGTTCTGAGATTTGCTCCATCAACCGCCATGCTTCCTGATAATTGGCAACCCATTGACGGACCGTCTGTTCCATGGCTTGAGGAACATGGATCATTTTTCGCTTCCCTCCCACCCGGAGGGCAAGGTAAAGACCCGGGTGAAGCTCGCCTCGGGTGCACTTGCAGCCAGGCTTGCCGCAGGTCCGCCGCATGGTGACCAGACTGCCACAGAGGAAAGGTTGTTCGTGAAGGATCTGGGTCAGACGAGACCGAGCCCGTCGTTCTGGATCTGGTAAGTGGCTTCGGGGACGCATAGAAATCACCTCCTTTTGTCTGATATATTAACATATATCAGAATAGGCGACGCTTGTCAAACAATTTCTTAAATGCGAATTTGCTCAGGTAAGTCGTGTCGGTTTAACCTATATTAACATATATCAGAATAGGCGACGCTTGTCAAACAATTTCTTAAATGCGAATTTGCTCAGGTAAGTCGTGTCGGTTTAACCTATGGAATCTGTGGAAGGTTCTTAAACAAAAAATATCGATTTACGGAATTCCTGATTTTTAGAGTCTCCAGGGTTCTTCATTGAGTAAGGAGCAAAGCACCATTAACAGAATATCGCCGCCACGATTGCCTCCTCCACCTTCCGACCCGGATTCCACTTAAACTCGTGTTCGTAACGTCGCTTGGCGAAACGATGCTGAGCATCTATGACCTGGGGGGGATATTGTTCATCATGTAAAGAGGGTAGGAGTTCCATACCAAGACGCATCCCCTTTTCCCATTCCTTCTTATCGATCCGCCCCTTATCATCAAATTGAAGCAAAAAGTATTCGATATGACTTATAGCCAGCACCTGTCTCCCTGCCACCTCCAAAAATACCATCGCACAACGCACACGTTTCCCAGCGTATTGTTGGAGACTTTCTCTTCGGTCGAAATGGAGCAATCGGGTCAACCGTACCATAGAAATTCGTTGAAGAGAATCGTTATCATCGATAAGGAAAACTCGGCACCCTACTCCCATCGTTAGTCCTTCTTTCTAAAAAGAATCTCAATCTTCATTTCCCACCTTTTCCAAATTGCTGATTCTTTCCCGTCCCGTATGAGCCGGACTATCTTCTTGAGTTCAAATCTACCGAGACAATCGAAGGCTGCTCTTCTGATTTGAGGCTTAGAGTTTGTAAATTTATCAAGGGTTTTCGCTGAGAAAAAAGCATCCATATCGATATGAAGGATTCGCCTCATCTCCGCTATTTTAACATACCCAAACAATCCTTCGTATCCGCTACCAATAGATATCCCCCGCCAATTTTTTCTTGATTTTCTCCCCTAAACTGGTAGACTCTTTCAATAAGAACAGCAAGAACAGCATTGGAAGTATCGAAACAGATAAATTTAGAGGAAATCAGTTTATGGGAGGCATTCTTCAGGCCAAGGACTCGTCTGCGTTGGTTCAAATTCTTATAAAGGATGCCATTACTCTCCTACCCAAGGGCCTTAGCGAAGTAAGGGGCATGGATAACCACAATTAGGAGGAGACTCCCAGCATGGACGAGGGCATTATCATAGACCAGCTTGAAGAATTGGCTGAAAGATTTGGGCTACAGATCTGCTACGAGGCAATAAATCTTGATGAGGAAGCGGCATATGTAGCGGGAGGACTGTGCCAACTAAGAGGAGAATATCTTATCATTATCAATTCGAGATTAACGATCAAAGAAAGGATCGAAACACTGGCAAGGGCATTGAAACACTTTGACCTCGACCAGGTCTATACCAAACCAGCTATTAGAGAATTATTGAATAGGATTCCTGCAACTTTCGTCAGGCCCAACGCCACTGAATAGAGAAATCTATGACAAGATGAGGGAAGAAACGGAGGAATCTACCCAAGGAGTTTTATATGGAAGAAAATTTGGAACGTTGCTTAAAATGTGGGAACCAACAAGGATTACAGGGTGTTGCTCTAACGATCGGAAGAAAAACATGTCATCTCTTTTATCTTTGTGATAAATGTGGAAATGTCGGCGTTGAGGAATTATTAAGGATGATTGAGCGGTATAAAGATTCGACAATACTGGAATCACGGTTAAAATAGATGCCTCTTATGCCATTGGTGTAGGCCATAACAAAATCATGATCATGGATGAAGAGACAGTGATTACCGGTAGCTTTAATTTCAGAGTATCACATCCTGACTTCCTAATGGAGTTAATATAGAATGTGCCCAAAAATGGGAGTTTGCTGTAAGAAAACGAACCGGACCCTACAACAGAGGTTTTTACCTCATGCGGTTTTTCTCTTAAATAAAAAGGATGTTCAGAAGGGCTCCAATGACAAAAGGTAAAGTCAAGTGGTTCAACGACAAGAGAGGCTATGGATTCATCATGGCGGAAGACGGTGAGGACGTATTTGTCGACCGCTCTGACATTCAGGGGGAAGGGTTTAAATCCTTGACAGAAGGGGACCAGGTTGAATTTGAAGTCACCAAAGACGCCAAGGGTCCTCATGCTGTCAATGTAAAGGTGATTCGGTAAGTTGTGAAAGTCAGGATTTGGCCATACAGGCGTTGTCAAGCGTCGTGGTGACTTCTTCCTGAAATCAACAACCCAGATTTTTAGCAACGTATGCACGATTTGAATTGGTAATCATTAACTTCAGCTGAGGAGGACACCGGCATATCTTGTGGTATATATATATATTGTGGTCTATTTTTCTGTCATCCCAATATGATAATGTCCTAATTGGCCACATTAGAAATGTCCTCTTTTAGAAATGCCATAATGCTCTTTTACAGAGGAGGGCGTGATGGCAGGGGAGGACATGGTCATGGTACGACAAGGAGAATTAAAGCGGTTACACGTCATCCAGAAGGTTCTGGAGAGGGTGATCAAGCAGGTGGAGGCGGCAGAGATCCTT
>JAIQGC010000071.1:19296-21650 GCA_020072805.1 Terriglobia bacterium | reverse complement strand
ACGGTCGGCGGATCGACGCTCAGCGCGAGCGAGAACGTTTCCAGAACCTGGAGAAGCAAGGTGAGCAGCAGCCCGGCCGTGGCCGCAATGACCACGTACACCCAGGTGTCCCAGGCCATTTTTTCGTTTTTGAGGGAGGCGTGCGCGGGGCCGATGGTGAAGAAAAACAGGGCGAAGGCCGCCAGTTCCAGCACCGCGGATAGAGGCAGGAGCGCGCGCCAGTGCCAGGGCTGGATGGTCACGCCCCAGCGGAGCAGGACGCCCGTCGTCCACAGGGCCCAGCAAGCCCAGGCGCGCCAGAGCGGAAAGGGCTGCATCTTGCGCAGCTTGGGGATGGAATAGAAGCCGATGCCCAGGATGAACGTCGCCACCCAGCCGAAGATCTGCGCGTGACCGTGCGCCGGAATCCAGCCGGGCGCCACCGACTGGGCGGCCTGCAGTTTGCTGATGAAAATCAGGTTCCAGACGCCGAGAAAGGTCCCCGGCAGGAGCATGAAGGCCAGCCCGGTCAGGATGTAGGTCATCAGGATCGTGGAGAGTGCCTTCTCGCGCGCGATGCTGCGGTCCATCAGGGATTGCGTCTTCGCGTCGAGCCACTGCGGCTGGCCCGTGGTAGTTACGGATGCGCTGGCCATCGTCTCTCCTTGTGGCGCCGGGCTTCGGCGGCCCCTGCACGGCTTCCACGGAAAGCTTACGGCCCGCTGGCAACCCCCGCTGTGACATAAGTCCCACCGGGCCTCCTGGCGCTTCGTCTTCCAATTGCGGCATCTCTTCCCCCTCTGCCATAATGAATTGTTGGTGGATTTCCACTGAGGTATCCGTGACCGGCAACGAGATTCGCGAGAAGTTTCTAAACTATTTCGAAAGCAAGGGCCACCGGCGGGTGCGCAGCTCTTCGCTCGTGCCCATGGGCGACCCCACGCTGCTTTTCACCAACGCGGGAATGAACCAGTTCAAGGACGTGTTTCTGGGGGCGGAGCAGCGCGACTACAAGCGGGCCACGACGTCGCAGAAGTGCGTGCGGGCCGGGGGCAAGCACAACGACCTGGAGAATGTGGGCTTCACCAAGCGGCACCACACTTTTTTCGAGATGCTGGGAAATTTTTCGTTCGGCGACTATTTCAAGAAGGAAGCAGTGGCTTTTGCCTGGGAACTGATTACCTCGCCGGAGTGGTACGGGCTCTCCAAGGAAAAACTCTACGCGACGATTTTCAAGGGCGAGAATGGTGTACAGCGCGACGACGAGGCATATCAACACTGGCTGAATCAAGGCCTGCCCAAGGAGCGTATCCACGAATTCGGGGCCAAGGACAATTTCTGGGCCATGGGCGATACCGGGCCGTGCGGACCGTGCAGCGAGCTGCACTATGACATGGGCGTGGCGGCCTCGGATTTGGGGCATAAAGACTGCGAATTCGGCTGCGATTGCGGGCGCTACGTGGAGATCTGGAACCTGGTCTTCATGCAGTTCAACCGCGACGCCAGCGGCACGCTTACTCCGCTGCCCAAACCGTGCGTGGACACCGGCATGGGCCTCGAGCGGCTGGCGGCGGTGCTGCAGGGCAAGTTGAGCAATTTCGATACGGACCTCTTCACGCCGCTGATTGCGCGCGCGGCAGAACTGACCGGGGCGCGCCGGGGCGCCGGGGAGCGCTCGGACGCTTCGCTGCGGATCATCGCGGACCATGCGCGCGCGACGACGTTCCTGATCACGGACGGCGTGCTGCCCTCGAACGAGGGGCGTGGGTACGTGCTGCGCAAGATCATGCGGCGGGCCATCCGCCACGGGCAACTGCTGGGCGCGACGCAGCCGTTTCTTTTCGAAATGGTGCAGGCGGTGCGCGATCTGATGGGCGGGGCCTATCCGGAATTGCGGGAAGCCTCGGCGACGCGCGTGCCGGAGGTCGTGCTGGGCGAAGAAAAGCGCTTCGGGCACACGCTGGACATCGGCCTGCGCAAGCTGGAAGAGGAATTGAAGCCGCTGGCGGCGCAGAAGGCGGCCACGCCCCCGATGTATTCCGGCGATAGCGCTTTCAAGCTCTATGACACCTACGGCCTGCCAATGGATTTCATTCTGGATGCGGCGCGGGATTTGGGCATCCGCTTCGACCAGGAGGGCTTCGAACGGGCCATGCACGAGCAGCGCACGCGGGCGCGGGCGTCGTGGAAGGGCGGGGCCAAGGAGGCGGCGAATCCGGCCTACGCCAAACTAGCGGAGACGTATCGCACGGAGCCGGATTTTTATCAGAGCACAAACACGCGGGACTGCCGCATCGAGGCCATCGTCACCAAAAAGGGCCTGGTGAATGAACTCAAGCCGGGTGAAGACGCCGAAATCGTTCTGGACCGCACGG
>JAIQGC010000071.1:0-19251 GCA_020072805.1 Terriglobia bacterium | reverse complement strand
TCTACGACAATTCGGAATCGCTGCTGCTGGCGGAAGTGAAGGGAGCGTACTATCCGGTTTCCGGGCTGATCGCGCACAAGGTCACGGCGCGGGAGACGCTGCGCACGGGAGACCGCGTGGCCATCGTGGCAGATGCGGCGCGGCGCGAGCAGATCAAGCGCAACCACACCGGGACGCACCTGATCCACGCGGCGCTGCGCAATATTCTGGGAACGCACGTGAAGCAGGCCGGTTCTTTGAACGCGCCGGAACGCCTGCGCTTTGACTTTTCGCATTTCGCGGCGGTGGATGCGGAAGAGCTGCGAGACATCGAAGAGCAGGTGAACGAAGAGATTCGCCGGAACGCGGAGATCGAAACGGCGATCACGTCCATCGAAGAGGCGCTGAACTCCGGCGCGCTGGCGTTTTTCGGTGACAAATACCCGGAGAAAAACGTGCGCGTGGTCACGATTGTGGATGCGCACTCGCCGCGCGGCTTCTACAGCAAGGAGCTGTGCGGCGGCACGCACGTGCACCGCGCCGGGGAGATCGGGCTGATCAAGATTGTGGCCGAGCAGTCGGTGGCGGCGGGGGTGCGGCGCATCGAAGCCGTTTCCGGCATGGGCGCGCTGAGCCACTACCAACAGGCAGCGTCGCTGGTGGCCAGTCTGGCGGGCAAGCTGAACGTCGGCGAGGAGGCCCTGCTGGCCTCTGTGGAAAAGCTGGCTCTGACCTCCCGGCATCTGGAGAAGGAATTAGAGGCGCAGAAGCGCAAAGGGGCCCTCGGCCAAATGGACGAGCTGGCCACACGTGTCCAAACGGTTAAGGGGGTCAAACTGGTGGCTGCGGAGCTGAAAAATGTGGGCCGGGAGGCCCTGCGCCAACTGGTGGACAGTCTGCGGCAGAAAATTGGCTCGGGAATCGTGGTTCTGGCGACCGTGGAAGACGGCAAAGTTGCTCTAATTGCAGGGGTTACGAAGGACCTAACCGGACGCATCCAGGCCGGCAAGCTGGTGCAGGTATTAGCCAAGCAGATGGGCGGCAGCGGGGGCGGCCGGCCGGACTTGGCCGAGGCTGGCGCAAAGGACACAGCCGCCCTAAAAAACACCTTGCAAGGGCTCCCCTCCCTCCTAGAAGAATTGCTATAATTTGGTCAGCGCCAGAACGTGTCTGACAGGAGACAGCTTCCTGCTCCGGACGCGATATTCCATGGAGTCAAGGTAGTCGAATCGTCTAGCCTTCCCCAGGTCAGATGGACAAACGGACGAGCATAGCCGCGGCGGTAAGTTTGGCAGTCCTGGTACTAAGCAGCCAGGGCGTTCAAGCTCAAATTACCGTCGTGCGGGACGTCGGGGGTCGCAAAGTGTTTATCAACAGCAATGCGCCCCGTCCGAAGCCCGCAGTCGCCGCAAGCAGCGCCCCGAAATCCATCAACCCGCCCGCGACAACCAATGCGCTCGCAACTTCCCCGGCGATCAATCTCGACCGGGATGGAGCGGACCGCATCGTAACGGAAGCCGCGGACAGGCATCGCGTGGATCAGGCATTGATCCGCGCGGTGATCCAAACCGAGTCCGGTTGGAACCCGACGGCAGTATCACGAAAGGGAGCAGCAGGACTGATGCAATTGTTACCGGTGACGGCACAACGATTCGGTGTGAATGACGTATTCAACCCGCGGCAGAACGTGGATGCGGGGGCCCGCTATCTCAAGGTCTTGCTGGATCGCTACAATGGAGACCTGGACCTGGCCCTGGCAGCGTACAATGCGGGAGAGGGGGCCGTGGCGCGCCACGGAGGAGTTCCCCCGTTCCGGGAAACCCGGGACTACGTCCAGAAAGTACAGAACCAGTACTTTCGCCCTGGCTCTGGCCGGCTTGCGAGTCCGTGGAGCAGTTCACGAGGAATTCGCAGAGAGACCGACGCCCAGGGACGCACCGTCTTCACGAATCAATAGAAGCGGACGGTAAAAGATGTCTGGCGTGCTCGGGGGAAATAGTTCAATTCGTCTGGCCACTGCGGCTTTGGCCGCGGCTGCCCTGTCTTCCCTGCTCTTCCTTCCCGCCTCCGCCGCACAATCCAGGAACGAAAGAAGGCAAGCCGCGCAGACGCAGTACGAGCGCGCGCAGAGCCAGCGCGAGGCGCTGGGGGCCAAGCCTGTAGCGGAGCGCACGCTGGCGGAATACAAACGCGTGGTCACGGCCTACCGGCGGGTTTATCTCATCACGCCGCACGCGGCGGAAGTGCAGGATGCGTTGGTGGCGGTGGCCGAACTGAACGTGGAGATGGGCGCGCGCTTCGGGCAGCATTACTACCAGGCGGCGGTGGACACCTATCAGTTTCTGCTCCATGAATACCCCGGAAGCCATTACAGCCAGGAGGCGCTGCTGAAAATCGCGCGGCTGCAACGAGGGCCGCTGGACGATCCGGCACTGGCGAAGAAGACCTACGAGGAATTCTTGAAGCGCTACCGGCGGTCGGCGCAGCGCGTGGAAGTGAAAAAAGAACTGGCCGAGATGTCCGTGGTGGAGAAGTCGCCGGCAGCCGCAACAAAAGAGGCGAAGGACGCGAAAGAGACGAATGAAACGGGAGCGGCCGCCAGGAACGCCGCGCTGGCGGCGTCGGCGCCGGCGGCCGCGGGCGAATCCGCGGCCGCTGGAGGGGGCATCCCGCGGCTGAAGAGAATCTCTTCGAAGACGACGAGCACGGCAACGCGCGTGGTAATTGACCTCGAGGACAAGGTGGCCTACACCTCGGCACGGATCAAGAATCCCGACCGGGTCTATTTCGATTTGCAGCCGGCGCGGCTTTCCACGGAAGTGGCCAACCGGGACATCCACATCGCGGGAGAGTTCGTGAAGGCGGTGCGGGTGGCGCAGAATCAGAACGGCGTGGTGCGCATCGTCTTTGACGTGGCCGGAGTGCTGGATTACGCGGCGACGCTGGAAGCCAATCCGGCGCGGCTGGTCGTGGAATTCTACGGTTCGCAGTCGGGCGCGACGCTGCGCGCGGCGGGAAAGACCGCGCCGGACAATGTCCCGCTGCCGGTAAATAACACATCCCTGATGCATAGCCGCCCGGGCGCGGCTTCGCCGGAGGCCGCCGCGCCCACGCGCGACGGCCAGGCCACCCTGACGCGGGCGCTGGGGCTGAAGATCAGCCGCATCGTGATTGACGCGGGGCACGGCGGGCACGACACTGGAACGATCGGCCCCACGGGCCTGCTGGAGAAGGACCTGTGCCTGGACGTAGCCCTGCGGCTGGGGAACATCATCGAGCAGCGGTTGCCGGGCGCGAACGTGATTTACACGCGGTCGGACGACGTGTTCATACCGCTCGAGCGGCGCACGGAGATCGCCAATGAGGCTAAGGCGGACCTGTTCATTTCGATTCATGCCAATTCCAGCCGCAACCATTCGGCGCGGGGCGTGGAAACCTATTACCTGAACCTGAAGGGCTCGCCGGAGGCCATGGACGTGGCGGCGCGCGAAAATGCCACGGCCAGTGGAGGGATTCACGAACTGGAAGACATGGTGAAAAAGATCGCGCGCACGGAGAAGATTGATGAATCGCGGGAGTTTGCCGCTGACGTGCAGGATACGCTGACGCAGCGGGTGCAGAAATCCAGCCGCAAGGAAAAGGACCGCGGGGTGCGCAAAGCGCCGTTCGTGGTGCTGATTGGGGCGGATATGCCTTCGATCCTCACGGAAATCTCGTTTATCAGCAATCCCTCGGACGAAAAGCTGCTGAAAAAGCCGGATTACCGGCAGCGCATCGCCGACGGGCTCTTCCAGGGAGTTTCCAGTTACCTCCAGAGCCTCAACAGCATCACCCACAATCTCGCCGGCAGAGAGGCTTCCCTTCCCTCGAGTGAAGAAACACGCAACCAACGATAGCTATTCGGTGTCTAAGAATAGTATGGGGATAAATCGCATTCGTCTGTTCGCGCTGCTGGCGGGGCTCCTGCTCGGCGGGAGGCTTCCGGCGCAGCAGACGCCTCCTGACCGCTTTGGCGGCTGGAGCGCAACGGCCAAGGCTGCGCCCGCGGCGGAATTGCCGGGAGGCGCGGAGGTTTTGAAGGAGGCCGGGCTGGTAGGGGCGGTCAGCCGCACCTACGCCGGCAACGGCCACGAGCTGAAGCTGACGATGTACACGATGCGCGACCCTAGCAGGGCCTTTGCCGTCTATACCTGGCTGCGCGCACCGCAAATGACCGATTCCGATCTGGCGGCATTCTCCGCCGTGGGGCCGGACCGCGCGCTGCTGCTTTCGGGCCGCGTGGTGGTGGATGCCAGCGGGACGAACGCCGCGGCCAGCGGGGATTTGCGCGCGCTGGTGGAACTGCTGGAACGCGCCGCGGACCACACGCCGCTGCCGGAAATCGAAGCCTACCTGCCGCTGAAGGGCAAGATTGCCGGGACGGAGCGCTACGCGATTGGCCCGGCGGGATTTCGCTCGGCGATGGAGGCCGCGGGGCAGCCGCAACTGGCTCCGCTAGGAGAGAAGGCGGGATTTGCATCCGACGCGGAGGCCATGGTGGCGCGCTACCGGTCGGGAGCGGAAACCGTGACGCTGCTGCTGCTGGAATACCCCACGCCGCAATTGGCCGGTAAGCACCAGAAGCACATCGAATCGACGCTGGCGGAGATTGCCGGGGGAACAACCAGCACGGTGCGGCGCAAGGGCTCGCTGCTGGCAGTGGTCCTGCCGCCGGCGGGGACGGTCGCGGGGCAGAAGGCGCTGCTGGACGGCGTGCGCTACGAAACCAACGTCACCTGGAACGAAGCGGCGGCGCGAGCCACCGACCCGCCGTGGCCGGTGATTATCGTCAACACCATCATTGGGACGGGCGTATTCATCTCGGTCGCATTCATCTGCGGGATTGCCTTCGGGGGAGTGCGGCTGCTGACCAAGCGGTTCTTCCCCGGCAAGGTCTTCGACCGGGCCAGCGACATGCAGATTCTGCAACTGGCCTTGAATAGCAAGGCGATTAACTCCGACGATTTTTACGCCAGTTGGGACCCGCGCGGGAAGTCGTAGACATCCACAAGAACCGGCAGTGGCGGGATCAGGCCAGCATATAGCTGGTCACGTAGTTCACTGTTCTGAGGGCCACAAAAACCATTCCGAGTTTGCGGTGCGCAGCGCGATTTTCGTAATTGCCGGCCAGCATCGGCCTCCCCAAGCGAATCATGGCCACGTAGCAGCACAGCACGGCTACGGAAACCGCGGAGTGGAACCACAGGATGGGCTGAACGCGGGCAGCCACCTTCTCGACAGCATGGCGGGTAAATTCGATGTAGAGAACCAGCAGCAGGTCGCTGATGAACGCCGAGACCATGAATCCCCGATGCCACCGCGGATTCACCTTGCGCGCCCATAATCCCGCGGCTATCAGCACCAGAACCAGCGTTGAAGCCAAATGCAGCATGTCTTCGATCCCTCTCGCCAAGATAAGTATCGCCGGGCAGCGCCCGGATGCGTCGCGCAGACTTCCAGCTTATCGTAGTTTGCGGCATTGGCCATGCCGTTGCCGCGCAAAGAAAAGCAAATGAATGGCTTATACTTGTGCCCCGAGGAGACCACATGAAGACCAGGCGCGAATTTTTGACGAAGACGGGTATGGGATTGGTAGCGGCGGCGGTGGCCGCGGAGACCGCCGCGGCGGCGCAAGCGGGCGGATCGAACGCGCCCCCGCCCGCCCAGGAGCCTGCGGGAATGCCTCCGGCGTTCGGAACGGCGACAGCGGTGGGGCCGGAAGTGACGGCGGGAACGTTCGCGGAGGCGGAAAAGCTCGTGCAGGCGGAACTGAACCCGCGTGACCGCGAGCAGGCCGCCGGGACCTGGCGGGTGAATATGGCGCCGCTCTACGAACGGCGCGTGGGTCCGCGGAAGATGGAATTGCAGGAAGGGCTGGCACCGTGGTCGCGGTGGAACCCGGTGCTGCCGGGGAAAAAAGCGGGGCCGGAGCGGGAGAGATTCGTCCGCAGCAGCGCGGCGGCCGGACCGTTGCCGGCGAACGACGCGGACATAGCCTTCGCCCCGGTGACGCAGTTGTCGCGCTGGATCGAAAGCCGCAAGCTGAGTTCGGAGCGGCTGACGAATATTTATCTTAAGCGTCTTGAAGAGTTCACGCCCCAATTGCGCTGCGTGATCACCTTGACGCGCGAGCATGCGCTGGCGCAGGCCCGGCAGGCGGATACGGAGATTTCTGCCGGAAAATATCGCGGGCCGCTGCACGGCATTCCCTGGGGCGCAAAGGATTTGCTGGATACGGCGGGAATTGCCACGACGTACGGAGCGGAGCCGTTGCGAAATCGCGTGCCGAAAACGGACGCGGCGGTGGTGCGGAAATTGAACGAGGCCGGAGCGGTGCTGGTGGCTAAGCTGAGCCTGGGCGCGCTGGCGCTGAATGACATCTGGTTCGGCGGGCAGACCATGAATCCGTGGCTGCTGGAGGAAGGAGCATCGGGATCGAGCGCGGGGCCGGGCGCGGCAACGGCAGCGGGACTGGTGGGCTTTTCCATCGGCAGCGAGACGGGCGGAAGCATCGTTTCGCCCAGCATGCGCTGCGGCGTCACCGGACTGCGTCCCACCTACGGGCGCGTGGCGCGCACCGGGGCGATGACGCTGTGCTGGTCGCTCGACAAGCTGGGCCCCATGACCCGCAGCGTGGAAGACGCACTGCTGGTCTTGCAGGCGATTTCCGGGCCGGACGCGGGGGATGTGAACAGCGTGGCGGGCAAACTGGATTTCGACGCGAGCGTGAGCGTGAAAGGTCTGCGCGTGGGCTACTTCCCTGCCTGGATGAAGGAGAATCCGGCGACGGAGGTGGACCGCGCGGCGCTGGAGACGGTGAAAAAACTGGGCATGACGCCCGTGGAAGTCTCGCTGCCGAATTGGCCCTACGATTCGCTGCAGCTTATTCTTTTTGCGGAGGGCGCGGCGGCATTTGAAGAGCTGACGCTCACGCACGGCGTGGACCAGCTGAAGATGCAGACTCCGGACTCGTGGCCCAACCTGTTCCGCCAAGCGCGTTTCTTGTCGGCGGTGGATTTCGTGCAGGCCGACCGCATGCGCCGGAAAGTGGCCGAAGAAATGGGGCGGATTTTCTCGGAAGTGGACCTGCTGCTGGTGCCCTCGCTGCGCGACGAGATGCTCACCATCACCAATTTCACGGGGCACCCTTCGCTGACGCTGCGCGCGGGCTTCGTGGAGGTGGCCGAAGCGCGCAGCGATTGGGCGCCCGACCCGGCGCATCCGCTGCCCAAATTCTCGCCGCCGCGCCGCGTGCCCCATGGCGTGACGCTGATCGGCCGGCTGTTCGACGAAGGAACGCTGGGGCAGGCCGGGCTGGCGCTGGAGAAAAGCTTTGCGGTAAGCCGGGAGCGGCCCAAGGGGTTTTAGGCGCGGCGCAACTCAATTGTCGAATCTGGCCGTCAACAAGATGGCGGGAGCTAGAGGAGGCTGCGGTCTTTGATATCGAGATATTGATTGACCAGGGAGGAGGCGAGTTTTCCGGGCATCATTTCCAGGGTGAGGACGCCACGCTGGCGGAGGCTGCGGAGGAGCAAGTCGCGGCGCTGGCTGACTTCGAGCGCGGCGACGTGGCGGAACATTTCTTCTTCGCTTTCGGGCATTTTTGCGGCGAGGGCGGAGACGTCGGGCTGGCCCATGGCGGCGAAGAGGACGAGGTGGCGGGAGGTCATCTGCATGGCGTATTCGATGACTTCGGGAGTGGCCACGGTTTCGGCAAAATCGGTGATCCAGACAACGAGGCTGCGGCGCTTCTGGGCGGTGAGCAGAGTGCGTGCGGCGCGGCCGTGATCGGCTTCGCCGGGTTCGCCGCGAACCTGGGCCAGGGATTCGACGATGGCGCGGATGTGCTGGGGGCCGCGGCCGGCGTTTACGCTTTGCTGAATGCGGCGGCCGTAGGCCAGCACGCCGACGCGGTCGCCGCAATGCAGGGCGACCTGGGCGAGGGCCAGGGCGGCGTTCACGGCATAATCCAGCTTGGCCAGGCGGAGTTCGCGCCCAGGCTCCTCGACGCGCGCGCGCAGTAGCCGCCCGGCGTCGAGGACGAGCCAGACGGCCTGGCTGCGCTCGATCTGAAAGAAGCGGGTGATGAGGGCGCTGCGGCGGGCCGTGGCCGTCCAGGAAATGTCGCGGAGTTCGTCGCCTTGGCGGTATTCGCGGAGGCTTTCGAATTCGCGGCCGATGCCCCGCAGTCGCTTTCTGCGCTTTTCCATCTCCACCTGGCGGCTGCGAATCAGGTAGAGAGTGTGCTGCTTGGCCTCTTCGAGATTGGGGGCGACGCGGACTGTCTGGGAGGTTTCGGCGACGGCCCAGCGTTCGGCGATGCCCAGGGCGCTGCGGTAGCGCAGGAAAATCCGGCCCAGGCGGAGATTGCCGCGCTCGGCGGGAAGAATGTCGTAGCTGGATTCGGCGGCGCGTGCTGGGGCGGCGCGCAGTTCCACTTCGGGAGGAGTGCCGCGGATTTGCGCTGGAATTTCGTCGGTGGCGAGAGCGAGCACGGCGGTGGGGCCGAAGTTGCGGAGTTCGATGGCAATTTCGCCGGGGGTGGCCAGGGCCAGGCGTTTTTTCCAGATGCGGCGGAGTTCGAGTTGCCGCGGGCGCGGTAGGCGCCGCAAATCCCAGGCCCAGGCGGCGAGCAGGAGAGCGTCCCACACAAACATCGCGGCGATCCACCGGGGAGACAGCCAGGCGGGCACCAGCCAGAGCAGGCCCAGGAGCAGGCCCACAAAAAAACGCGGGCCAAAGGCGAAGCCCGCGCGCCCCAGGGGCCGGGCGCGCACGGCTGGGGCCGGCGTCAGAATGGGCTGGTCTTGCGTCACTGCGTCTCCTTAACGCTGGTGCAATTTCACTTGGGCACTTCGACCGCGGCGATAACTTCCTGAACGACCTGGTCGGCGGTCAGGCCCTCGAGATCGGCTTCGGGCTTGAGCAGAATGCGGTGGCGCAGGACGGAGGGCGCGGCGGCCTTGATGTCGTCGGGAAGGAGGAAGTCGCGGCCTTCCATGCCGGCGAGGGCGCGAGCGACGAAAAAGAGGCCAATGGCGGCGCGGGGGCTGGCGCCGAGAGAGAGCGCGGGCCAGTCCCGGGTGCGGCGGACGAGTTCCACGATGTACGGATAGAGCGAAGGCTCGACGCGAATTTTATCGATTTCGGCGCGGGCCGCGTCCAGCAATCCCGCGGGAAGTGGGACGAGAGGCATTTTCTCGAGATGACGGGGATCGAAGCCCTGCTCGTAGCGGGACAGGAGTTCGGTTTCCTCCTGCGCGCTGGGATAGCCGATGCGGATTTTCAGGAGGAAGCGGTCGAGCTGAGCTTCCGGGAGAGGATAGGTGCCCTCGAATTCGACGGGGTTCTGCGTGGCCAGGACGGTGAAGTTGTTGGAGAGCGGGTAGCGCGTGCTGTCGATGGTGACCTGGCGCTCTTCCATGCATTCGAGGAGGGCGGCCTGGGTGCGCGGGGAAGTGCGGTTGATTTCGTCGACAAGGAGGAGGTCGGTGAAGACGGGGCCGCGATGGAGGGAGAAGGAGCTGGTGGCCATGTTGAAAATGTTGGTGCCCATGACGTCGGCGGGCATGAGGTCGGCGGTGCACTGGACTCGCTGGAACTCCAGGGCGCAGATGCGGGCGAGGGTTTTGACGGCGAGGGTTTTGGCGAGGCCGGGAACGCCCTCGACGAGGGCGTGGCCGCCGCAGACGAGGACCAGCAACAATTGATCGACGACTTCGCGCTGGCC
This sequence comes from Terriglobia bacterium, assembly GCA_020072805.1. Taxonomy (GTDB): domain Bacteria; phylum Acidobacteriota; class Terriglobia; order Acidiferrales; family UBA7541; genus Acidiferrum. The sequence goes on along the minus strand of JAIQGC010000071.1, from coordinate 9,503 downwards.
GATGATGACCTTGCCCAGTTCGGTGCGGACGTGAGTTGCAAGACGCGACAAGTTTTCCACGGTTACGATCTCTCCTGTGTCGTTCGTTTCGTTAAACCGATTTTCTGTTCGAGGGCTTCGAGTTCGCGAACAATTTCGAGGGCGCGGGCGGGAGCCAGCTTGGGGGCGCGGGCAGCGGCATCGGCGCGCTGCAAGACATCGGCGAGATCCTGCGGCTTCTGGCCCAGGCGCTGGCCGGCTGCCTGCGCCAGTTGATGATCGGCAATGGCGGCGGGCAGGCGCAACTGGCGGGTGAGCAGGCTGCGGAATTTCTGGTAGGCCACGGAGACAGCCGCGGGAGAGGCGCCGGCGCGCTGGTAGAGGGCGCCAAGGGTATCCACGAATTCGAGCGGAGCGAGGCGCGAGACGACGGCGGACTTGACGACGGGGCCGCTGCGGCGGCTGAAGGTGAAAAAAACGGCGAGGATCACGAGGGCGATTTGCAGTAGCCCCATGGGCAACGGCGTCTTCGCGAAAAAGGCCCACAGGGAGTTGCGCTGGCCGTGAAAATATTCGTCCCAGTAAATTTGCGGAGGACGATTTTGCACGGAGGATTCCCGCAAGGTTTCGAGAAAGAGATTCAGATTATCTGCGCGGGTGATCCCCGCGTTGGTCAGCGGGGTGGCCGCCGCCCACCAGATGACGCGGCCGGCCCCGTGGCGCCAACTGACGACGACGCTGCCGCCGGGTTCGCCGTAGAGGCCGGACTGCCCGTCATGCAGTTTGGTCCAGCGAGCCTGCGGGCGCAGGGCGATTTGGGGGGCGGTTCGGGAATAGCGGCTGGGGGGCTGGGCGGAGAACTCCTCGACTTCGCCGGGAAACGGCTCGACTTTCAGTTTGGCGCCGGAGAAGAAATTCTCGAGCAGTGCTCCGGTGAAGAGCACTACGCCGCCGCGTTCGACAAATTTGAGGAGGGCGGCTTTTTCCGGCGGTGCAGGAGCCATCAGCGGGCCGGCCAGAATCAGCAGGGAGCCCGCGGCGCTTGGGGGGAGTTCGGAGGGGGGCTGCTCCCAGCGGCGCACGTTGTATTTCAATTCATCGAGAAGCAGATAGGCGGCGCGGGCGCCGCCGGCGGTAGAGGAGTACGTGGAGGGAATGCCGGAGTCCGGTCCGGCTTCGGGCGGAATGAAGAAAAAGACGGAGAGCATCAGCACGAGCGCGGCTCCGCCAATGAGGAGAAGTTTGCGGTCCGCGGGATCTATTCCAGGCGGCATCCCAGCTCCTCGGCCTGCTGCAGGGTGGCGCGAAAATCCTCGGCATCGGCTTTGCCGCGTCCATACCAGACGGTTTCCAGGCGGGCGGTGAGCAGAGCCAGCGAATGGCGCTGCGCGGGCAGGGACGGGGGCGGCAGAATGGCTCCGCTGTCGCTGGAGAGCAGGCGGAGATATTCGCGGGGTGTGAAGGCGCGGCCGGCGGGCAGGAATCCGCGGCCGGCGAGATGGGTGATGCTGGCCCAGTAGACGGAATGAATGGCTTCGCGGAAATCGCCGCGGGCGGCGGCCTGGCGAGCCAGGCCGATCCACTCCTGCCAGGTGCGCAGCAGGAGCGCCTGATCGAGGGGCCGCAACTCTTCGAGGCGGGCGCGGCGGTTCCAGAAACGGAAGAGGTAAAAGGCCAGCCAGACGGCAGCGCCAAAGATCAGGAGCCAGAAGACCAAGGAGCCGGCCATGGGATAGCCGGCAATCATGCCGAAGAACTTGCCGAGGAATTCGGCGAGCTTGCGGGAAAGCCAGAGCTGGAGTTTTTCCAGGGAATTTGTTTTGTGCACGGACGCGAATTCCGGACGGCGCAAAATTTCATTGAGAAGGGGACGGGCCCGGGGATCCGGGGCGGGGGTGTTCTGGACGGAATTTTCGGTGTCATCTGCCGGAAAAGCAGGGGAGGCGGGGTCGGAAACAACGGCGGGCTGGATCTCCTGGGCGGACGGCGAAGGTAGAGAATCCTCGTGCTGCGCGGCGCGGGGGGCATGAACCGCCGCGAGAGCGAGAAGAAGAGCCAACCAGAAGTTGCGGAAGAAGAGTCTATTCATCGGAGCGCGCACCGGCGGGAAAGCTTTCCTGGCCGGAAGCCTACGATAACATGCTCGGAACGCCGCCGGAGGAACCGGGGAAAGGTTTGTCGGCGCCGCCCATCATGATTTGGAGGTCGAAGGCCTCCTTGCGCACACGCAGGTCGTAATAGAAAAGAGAGGTGGCGATGGTGATTACGGGGGTGACGAGAACGCCGGCGGCGAATCCACCGATCTGCATCAGGGCGGTCCAGAAACGCAGCATGTTGGGATCGTTCCTGGCGATAAACAGGCCAAAGATGAACGGCATCTGTAGAAGACCCATTGCCGAGTAAAGGAGAACGACATAGAGGAGGTAGATCAGGAAGGCGCGGCCGGCAAAATCCTTGGTCAAATCGAAACTGCGGGACATGGCATCGGTGGCGTTGAGATCCTCGATGACCGTGGCGGGAACGGAAACGGCGAGGCGGCAGGCAATGTAGAATCCAGGAACGATCAATAAGATGAATCCGGCCACGCAGGCCAAACCGGTGAGAAGGGCCAAAACGAAAAGGGAAAGCACGGAGCCGCGCACGCGCCGCAGCGATTCGCTGACGGTAATGGTGCGGCCGAGGTACAACTCGGACACAGCCAGCACGGTTGCGCCGTTGGACAGGAGCAGGGCCGCAATATAGATAATCGCCCCCACGATCCCCAGCAGCAAACCGAGCCACAGGCCGGAGAGGAGACCCGTAAGGCCTTCGCCGGTTGCCTGCCACTGGGAGATCACCGGCGGGGCATGTGGTGGAACGGGCATTTGCGGCATCTTCATGAAGAACACCTGAATCATCTGAAAGGCCAGCACCAGGAGCTGCGGGATCATGGAAATACCGGCGAACAGGACGAAATTGTTTTTATAGAGCGTGAAAGTGCGGTCGAGAATTTCTCCCAGGGAAAGAGGGCGAAGATCGAGATTCTGCATTCAGCCTCCGGGGGCGGGCAAGAAAGTTATCTGGCGGGCACTGTATCAAAGAAGAGAGAGGTAGAGAAAGAAAATCTTGCGCCAATGAGCATAAGCGATAGCTGGCCGAACGGAGGGGAGCCCGTGCGCGGCGCGCCCGGAATTTCCGGCGCGCGGCGCGCGTGGTTCCCCGGGGGAAGCGGGGTTACGGCTTCTTTTTTTGATCCGGCGCGGGAGGCGGTTGCGGCGCCGCCTGGATGGGCGGATGGCCGGGAGGGAGAGCGCCGGGGGCGCCTTCGGTCTGGCCGTGGAAATTCTTGATGGCGTCGGCAGCGGGCGAACCGGGCTGGCCCTGCGCGCCGTCCACGGGAGGATGGCCCATGGCGCCGGCGGCGGCTTTGGTATCAATGACGGTCCAGAGGCCGTTGCGCTTTTCGAGGCTGCTTGAGTTCGGTGTCGAAGGCAGCCATGTTGAGGGTGCCGCGCTCGGTGAGGCGCTTTACGATCGCGGCGCGAATCTGTTCGTTTTCGTTGGCGCTCTTTTTGCAGCCTGCGGAGAAAATCAGCAGGGCCGCGGCAAACAGGCCCAGGGTCCGGTATTTCATTCTGCCTCCATTGCGCGCCGACCGCGCTCTTTTAATTCTAGCAGGTTGGGGGAAAAGGGAAACTTGTGATTCATGGCTTCGCCCGGGATGACCGCAATCGATAAGTTCCCGCTCCCAGCGGCTCAGTCAGTGCGCTGAAAATCTGGCGGAGGCTTTTTTAAGGGTTGGGGACAGTGGGAACAATGCGCTGCGGGGCCTGAGAGCCATCGCGGCGCGGAGGAGGTAGTTTCGGTACTTTCTTCTTCGGCTTCTTGATTTCGCGTCGTCTTACGTCTTTGCTTCCCATGTAAACTAGGATGCCATAAGTAGCTGATGAAAAGCCAGAAAAGTTGAGTTTCGGCAAGGAGTAGTTTGCTGCCCGGCGGTCACGACTTACCGGGGAATGATAAGATGGCGGCAGTTTTGTGGGGGGGGGAGATAAGCATGCAGGAAAAAAACTATTGGCTGGAGACGGCAGCGATTCCTGCGGGGGACGTCGCGCGGGCGCTGCCGGAGAGCGTGGACGTGGCCGTGGTGGGGGCGGGATTCACGGGGTTGGCGGCGGCACGGGAGCTGGCCAAACGAGGCATGCGCGTGGCGGTACTGGAGGCGGAGACGATTGGGTGGGGGGCGAGTTCGCGCAACGGGGGGATGGTGCTGACGGGGATGAAGCTGCCGGTGCCGGCGCTGATCAGTAGATATGGGCGGGAGCGGGTGCGGCGGATGTATGCGGCTTCGCTCGAGTCGATTGATTGCGTGGAACGGATTGTGCGCGAGGAAGGGATCGAGTGCGATTTTTCGCGCTGCGGGCATTTGGAGGTGGCTTGCAAGCAGGCGCATTTTGACGGATACGAGGAGTCGGCGGCGCTGATCAAAAAGGAGTTCGGACATACGCTGCGGATCGTGGGAAAAAACGAGTTGAAGAGCGAAATCGGATCGGAGATTTATTACGGCGGGATGGTGGATGAAGTCAGCGCGGGAGTGAATCCGGCACGGTACGTGGCGGGGCTGGCGCAGGCGGCGCGGCGGGCGGGAGCGGGGCTGTTCGAACATACGCGCGTGGAAAACGTTTCGGCTGCGGGAAGCAACGGCGCGCGCAAATTCGTGGTGCGGACTGCGCGGGGAAACCTGGTGGCGCGCGAGGTGATCCTGGCGAGTGGAGCGTACACCACGGCAGCGACACCGCCGTTGCAGAGGAAAATAATTCCCATCGGGTCGTACGTCATTGCGACGGAGGTATTGCCGGAGGCGCTGGCGCGGGAGTTGAGCCCGAAGAACCGGATGATCTACGATTCGAAACATTTTCTTTATTACTACCGGCTGACGCCGGACCGGCGGATGCTGTTTGGGGGGCGAGCGGCGTTCTTTCCGGAAACGGAAAATACGGTGCGAAAGAGCGCGGAACTTTTGCGGCAGGGGATGGTGGACGTATATCCGCAATTGCGAGAGACGAAGGTGGAGTACGTGTGGGGCGGAACGATTGATTTCACGCTGGACGTGATGCCGCACGCGGGGAAGCTCGAGGGGATGCACTACGCGGTGGGGTATGCGGGGCATGGCGTAGCGGCGGCGACCCATTTTGGGGTGCAGTTGGCGGGGGTGATTTGCGGGGAGGCCAATGCGAATCCGTTTAATGGAATCCCCTTCCGCAATGCGCCGATGGGGTTGCGCGGACCGCATGCTTGGGCACTGCCGCTGGCGGGAATTTGGTATAAGTTTTTGGATTGGGTGAGTTGAGGTTCGCGACGGCACGTTGAAAAAACGCGAAGAGGCTTGCATCGGTTTATGTAGCGCCACTCGGAATTTATCCCGACCTTGTCGGGAGGGTGGCATTTTCGTTTTTCGCTCATTCCCCAATCTAAACCTGCCAGGCTAAAGCCTGGCGCTACAAAACCTTGGGGGGAAGTTTGCGGGCCAGGCGGTAGACGGCGTAGGCGAGGGGGCCGAGCAGGATCGCAGGTGGGCCCCAGCGCAGGCCGAAGGGGTCGCTGGCCCAGAGGGCCACGCAACTCATCACCAGCGGAGCACCCACTACATAAAAGAGGCCGGAGCGGCCCCAGGGAATGCGGAAGGAGCGCGGGAGTGCAGGGTGTGTCCGGCGCATGCGCCATCCGGCAAGAACGGTGAGGACGGTGGTGCCGATGCGCAGCCACATATAGACGCTGATGAGCTGGGTGAGCGTGCGAAAAGCCAGGAGGGCGTAGATCAGCGAGGAAAAAGTGATGGCGATCCAGGGCGTACCGAAGCGCGGGTGCCGGGCCGTGAGAGATTGCGGGAGGTAGCCGTCTTCGGCCATCGCGTAGGGCATGCGCGTGGTGGTGAGGACGGTGGCGTTGAAGATGGAGATGTTGGTGACCATGGCGGCGAGGGTCATCCAGAAGCCCAGCCATCGGCCTCCGATGAGAAAGGCGGCATCGGAGAAATAGCGGGTGTGCCATTCCTGCCAGTTGCCGAGAGCGGCAAGGGAGAAAAGTGTGGGAAGAAAATAGGTGGCGATGGAGAGCGGAACGACGATAGCCAGGGCGATGGGATAACTGCGCTGGGGATTTTCGACCTCTTCGGCGACGGTGGAGCACTGCTCGTAGCCGGAATAGAGCCACAGACCGAGAGCGAGGCCGACGCCGAAAACCTGAAGCGGGGGAACGTGCGGCGGAATAAGGGGAGTGAAGGGATTGTGACGCCATTGAGGGATGGCGACGAGGCAGAGGGCCACCACGGGAAGAAGAATAAAAATTTCGAGGACTGTGGCGACCAGGCCGACCAGTTGAATGCCGCGGATGTTGACGTAGCCGATGACGGCGATGAGCGAGGCGGCGACGAGGTAATGTTTCCAGCCTACCAGCGAGGGGAAATAGAAGCCGAGGTAGTCGGTGAAGAGCACGGCGTAGGCGCCGCCGAGAATGAAGGAAGCGGACCAGTTCCACCAGCCCGCCAGAAAACCCCAGAAATCGCCGTAGCCGGCGCGCACCCAGCGGTAGAAGCCGCCTTCGACAGGCATGGCGGTGGTGAGTTCGGCGGCAACAAGGGAAACGGGAATGCACCAGAAAAACGGAATGAAAAGGTGGAAGAGCAGGGTGAGGCCGGGGCCGCTGGAGGTGATCTGGTCTTCCAGGCCAAAGGGGCCCGCGGTGGCGTAGGCGTACATGACGAAGACGAAGTAAAAGAGGCCGGCTTTGCGGATGACGGAGCGGCGGGGAGAATTTTGGGATTCGGCGGGCATGGGCGCGCGGGCTCCTGGGAATCGACAAAGAACTGTCCGGCAGAGACTACCGCATTTCCGGGAGGAAGGCATTAGCGGGATTTGACGCGGCGGGGGAAAAGATTACGCGGGGCGGAGGGGAAAGCGGAGGGGAAAGGCCAATTTTTCTCGGCGGGATGTAAACCGGCATAGAGCCGAGACATGCAAACGCGCTCGTGTTGCAGCGGGCACGGCATGCCGTGCCCCTACGGGAAATGCGGCTACAGAGTCGGGGCTGGGGCGAGGGATTGGGCGGAAGAGGAGACGCGCGCGGCTACGCCGCTGGCGGCGAGCCAGCGGCCGGTGGCGGTGGCGGAGAGGTCGTGGGTGAGGAGGGCGCGGAGATCGTCGGGGTCGTCCACATCCATTTCCAGGCGGGGATTGCGGCGGAGGAGGATTTGGGCGCCGGCGGATTCGGCGAGGGCACGGTGCTTGGCGAAGCTGCCGCTGCCGAACTGTGAGGGGAAGAGCGCAGGCGGCGTGCGGAGGAGCGCATTGGTGCCGGTGCCGTCGCTGGAAGGAACCATGACGGCGGCGGGAGCGGAGAAATCGAGGGCGAGGAGTTCGTCAATGTCGGCGGGCTGGACGAGGGGGAGGTCCATGGGGAGGCGGAGGAGCGCGGAGACGCCGCGCTCGGCGCAGCAGCGCGAGGCGAAGTCCACGGAAGCGCTTTCGGAGATTTGCTCTTCTTCAAGCAAAACGTGCCAGCCGGCGGATTCAGCGATGCGGATGGCCGGGGCGAAATTGGTAACGACGAAGATCTGTTCGGCGCGGCGGACGGAGCGGACGGCGGTGAGCACGTCCTCCATCATGGCGCGGGCCAGGCTCTGGCGCTCTTCGGGAGAGAGCAGGCCGGCGAGGCGCTGTTTGGCGTTGCGCTGGTCTTTGATAGGGAGAAGAAGTGCGCGCATGTTTTCCGTGGGCGTCGGAACGAAAGACGGCTGGCGGGTGGTCCTTTCTATTAGCTTCCTTGGGGATGGGCGACGCGGCTCTCGGCAGGAGCAAGTTGCGGGCGCGGCTGGGCCGTGGCCGAAGCGGAAACGGCTTCGCTTTCGAAACGATTGCGAATGGCGTAGGTGGTGGAGCGTTCGGCGGGAGCGCGGCCGATGGAGCGGATGCGCGCGCGGAACTCTTCGGGGGAAACGTATTCGCCGAAGGTGGCGCCGGCGGATTTGGAAATGCTTTCTTCCATGAGTGTGCCGCCGAAATCGTTGGCCCCGGCAGCGAAGCAATCGAGCGAGAGATCGAGCCCAAGCTTGACCCAGGAGACCTGGATATTGGGGATGGCGCCGTGGAGCAGCACGCGGGCCAGCGCGTGCACGCGGAGATGCTCTTCGCGGGCCGCGCCGGGGCGCGCGCCGCCGATGCGGAACAGGCGCGTCTTATCGTGAATGAATCCGAGGGGAACGAACTCCGTGAAGCCGCCGGTGCGCTTCTGGATGCCGCGCAGAAGTTGAATATGGCGGACCCAGTCGGCGGGCTCTTCGACGTGGCCGTACATCATGGTGGAAGTGGTGCGGATGCCGGTTTCATGGGCCGCGGTGATGATTTCGACCCAGCGGGCGACGGGAAGTTTGTTGGGGCTGAGTTGCTTGCGGATACGGTCATCGAGGATTTCCGCGGCGGTGCCGGGGATGCTGCCGAGGCCTTCGTCCTTGAGCATGCGCAGGTAGTCGCGCAGGGGCAGGCCGGTTTTTTCAACGCCGTAGGAAATCTCCATGGGGGAGAAGGCGTGGATGTGCATTGCGGGGAGGGCGCGCTTGATGGCGCGAAGAATATCGCGATAGAAGTAGCCGTCGAGATCGCGCGGCAGACCGCCCTGGATGCAGACTTCGCTGGCGCCGACGTTCCAGGCGGCGCGGGCTTTGGCGACGATGTCCTCGAGGGAATGCGAGTAGGCGTCAGGGGCGTTGGGGCCGTGGCCGAATCCGCAGAAGCTGCAGCCGACGAAGCAAACGTTGGTGAAATTGATGTTGCGGTTGACGATGTAGGTGATGGTGTCGCCGCAGGTTTCGCGGCGGAACTGGTCGGCGGCGGCGATGAGGGCGGCGAGATCGGCGCCGGTGGAAGTGGCCAGCAGGTGAGCCTGTTCGAAGCTGAGTTCCTCGCCGCGAGCGGCGGAAGCGAGGATTTCGCGGATAGCGGGGCTGGCGGCACCAGGCGCCGTGGAGGAGCTCGATCCGGAAGCGGAGGAAGAATGCTGTGCTGTGGAAGATGGCATGGTGGCGTACCCCTGGGGCGGCTCCTGGGAATCGACGGCAGAACCTGGGGATTATCTTAACATGAGGATTGCTGAAGAGGGGGGCGAGCGGCGGGAGGCTGCAATTACTCTTCACCCGCATCATTGACAGCCAGCCGCGGGTGATGGATCGCGAACAGGAAAGCGCGCTGACGGCGCTCAGCCGCCTGGTGCTGGGGCAGATGGAGTTCGGCCGTAACCTGATCCTGCTCAAGCAGGCGCTGAACGACCGCAGCAAGCTGGAACACGAGCGCGAACGGGAGATCCGCAAACTGCAGGAAACGCTGCTGCGCACGGTCGGGCTGCGTCCCTGAGAACGCGCGTGGGTATTCCGCACCGGGGCGAATGATTTATCTCCTCGCTGGCGCACGGTTGCTGCCTCCGCTACGATAAGAGGCAGATGATGACGCGAAAACGAATTCTTCTTGTTTTTGTGCTGGCGGCCGCCGGCGCCG
>JAIQGC010000120.1 GCA_020072805.1 Terriglobia bacterium | reverse complement strand
AGGGAGTGCGGTGGGAAGGGCTGTCCGAGGTGCGGTGGTAAGGGAAGGATGTACGATAGCAGCGTACAGGACCTCACCGGCCCTATCATCATGAAGCATGCCGAGGGCGAGGACGACTTTTTCCACGGCATGGGCAGGGAGGATATCGACGCGAGGATGCTCGGGAACGGAAGGCCCTTCGTAGTCGAGATCAGAAGGCCAAGGGTAAGGACTCCAGATCTCGATAAGATACAGCATGAGATCAATGCTTCAGCAGGGGGCATGGTCGAGGTCGAGGGCCTCAGGAAGTCGGACCGAGCTGAGATGCGTTCCTTGAAGGAGTCGACGCACCCCAAGACATACAGGGTCAGGGTGCGGTTCCAGACGACAGTGGACGACGGAAAGCTTAATGAAGTAGTTGGGGCATTGGCCGGAAAGCCTATAAGTCAGCTCACTCCAAGCAGAGTGGCTCATCGACGGGCAGACCTCGAAAGGCACAGAACGGTGCGCAAGATCCAGGTCGAATCCGTGGAAGGAAACGAGGTGGTGTTCGTCGTGGAAGCCGACAGCGGGACCTATATCAAGGAACTGATGCACGGTGATGCGGGACGGACACAGCCCAATGTCGCCGGTATCGTCGGAGTCCCCTGCGAAGTCGTCGAGCTGGACGTAATAGAGATCGGAGACCAAGGAGGGTAAGCGATGGTCAAGGCATCAAAAGGCTACAGACGCCGGACTAGGTCCGTGATGCGGAAGCGCTCCAGAGACAGAGGACTCTCTATCAGGTTTCACGGCCACACAGGGACAGTGACCGGTATGCAGGGCAAGGCCTACCTCCTCGACGTGAGGATGGGGCACAAGATGAAGCAGATAATCGTGAGGCCAGAGCACCTCAGGAAGGCCTAGTGACTACGGGCGATGATTTTCATGGAGGACAAGAAGGTAGTCACACTGGCAGAGGTCAAGGAGATCCTTGACGAGCGGCAGAAGGACGGAGAGCTTACTCCGGAGCAGAAGCTGTCCCTCGAGCACGCCCAGAAGTTCTCAAGGGTCGATTCGAAGAAGGCCAAGAAGCTCGTGAAGGAGCTCGTCGAGCTAGGATTCGTGTCGGAGATAAACGCAGTCAAGATAACCGACATACTGCCCTCGAACGCGGACGACGTCCGGTTGATCTTCTCCAAGGAGAGGGCCAGTGTGGAGAAGAAGGACATCGAAAAGATACTTAGCGTAGTAGAGAAGTATCTCTGACGAGCCCGGGGGGATTGATTATCGAAGACTACGCGCGAATACTAGATTACTTGCCCCAAGGGCTTCCCGACGAGAAGATGTTCCACCGAGAGCCAGTGGCCTACGCCATAGGCGAGGACCAGTTCAAGTTGTTCGAGTTGGTGCCAAAGCAGGGAATCACCCTCAATGTTGGAGACAAAGTTGAGCTCATACCGAGCCATTGTTGCACGACCGTAAACCTCCATGACACGTACTACGGAATAAGGAAAGACGAAGTAGAAACAGTCTGGCCGATCGCTGCGCGGGGGAGATCGCAATAAAACGCCTTGGCATCTTCCTGTTACGCCACTAGACTGCTCCAGTCCTCATTCAGCCACGCAATGATAAGAGAACGGTAGAATTCCATACGTTCCTCATATGATCTGGCACGTTGTTGATTGGGTTCGTAGCGTTTGCTTGGCTTGGTGAAGGCCCCTGCTGCCCGTTCGACGTCATCCCAAATACCTACGGCTTTGCCAGCTCCCACAGATACTGTTGAATATAAACCTTTACCAGGGCCCTCTCAAAATGCAGAAAGCCAATTTAATGCGCCTGCTGACAATAACCCTCAATTTGACCAAATCCTTATAGACCCTAATTGTGATATTAATGACTCCACTGCAAAAACGAGAGGACATAAACTATCCGAAATGCACTCTCCTCAAAGGGTGAGTTTCTCAATATAATCGGGGCCATCTATACAGACTGAGGCCCATCTATGTTCAAGAAGAACCATCGTCACCTGCAAATACCGCTGACCAGCCACGTAGACGACCTGCCTGAAAAGCTGCGCAAACGCCTGGAGAATTCATGGGCAGGCGTATTCTACCGGGACTTCTTCTGTTGCATCAACGAAGCGATGTTTGCGGGGCTGTATGCTGATTTTCCCTCGCGGCCCAACATGCCCATCAACGTTCTGGTGGGGTTGGAATTTCTCAAAGCCGGGAACGGCTGGACGGACGAAGAGTTGTATGACAATTTCTGTTACGACATTCAGGTGCGTTACGCCCTGGGTTATCGCCAGTTGGGCGAGGGCGATTTCGATCTGCGCACGCTGTACTATTTCCGAGAACGGTTGAGCTGTCACATGCAGGAGAGGGGGGTCAATCTGCTGGACAAGGCCTTCGAGCAGGTGACGGATGCGCAGATAGCCGCCTACCAGGTCAAGACGGGTAAGCAGCGCATGGACAGTTTCCAGGTTGCCAGCAACATCCGCCAGATGGGGCGGGTGCAATTGCTGGTGGAAGTCTTGCAGCGGGTACATTGCATGTTGAACGAAGCCGACCAGCAACGCTATGCGGAAGACTTTGCGCCATACCTCAAAGGGCACGCTGGGCATTACGTGTACCGCATGAAAGGCGAAGAAGTGGCCCCGCATTTGCAGAGCATCGGCGAGTTCATGCAACGCTTACTGGTCGAACTGCAGCCCGGCTATGGGGATGAGGCCGCGTACCAGGTGTTGGTGCGTGTCTTTGGCGAGCACTTCCGCTTTGAGCAGGCGAAGGTGACCGTCAAGGCCAACCAGGAATTGAGCGCCGCCAGCCTGCAATCGCCCGACGACCTGGAGGCCACCTACCGCCAGAAACGTGGTCAGGGTTATCGAGGCTATGCCGCCAACGTGGCCGAAACCTGCGACCCGCACAACGAGCTGCAACTGATTACCAAAGTCCAGGTGGAAGCAAACACCACCGACGACAGTCAATTCCTGGCCGAGGCGCTGCCTGACCTGAAGAAGCGTACTGGCCTGGAAACCATCTACACGGATGGGGGACACGGTGGCCCAGAAGCTGATCAGGTTCTGGCAGAACTGCAGGTCGAACACATCCAAACCGCCATCCGTGGACGTACACCCGACCCCGACAAGCTGTACTTGGCCGATTTCGCCATCCAGTTCAACGAAGATGGCAAACCGTCCAAAGTCACCTGCCCCGGCGAGCAGACCGTCCCCGCCTTCACCAGCAGCCAGCAGAAAGCTTTTGTCGCCCACTTCGACGCTGACAAATGTTCCGCCTGTCGGCTGGCAAGCCAATGCCCTGCCCAACCTGGCAAACGTGACCCGCGCCGCCATCTGCGTTTCACCCAAGCCGAAGCCCGTGCTGCTGAACGACGGCGGCATAGCCAGGAACATCGAAAAGAAAGCGGCAATCTGCGCTCAGCAGTCGAAGCCACCGTGCGCTGTGTGAAACTCCCTTACCCGGACGCCCAGGTGCCGGTGCGAGGCAAATTCCGAGTAACCTGCCTGATGATTGGCTCATCTGCCGTAACGAACGTACAGCGTATCCAACGCTATCTGCAGGCCAAAATCGAAGGGGGAAAGAGCGCAAAAGACGCTCGAAATGAGCAGAATTCTGCTTCGGAAACGGGATCGGCTTCTTTTTTCGGCGCCGCGCGAACCCTTCTGCAGCATTTTTTCCACACTTGGCAGGCTTTCAGGACACTTTCTGGTTGTTAAAGAGCGGGTTTTTGCAGTGGAGTCATGATTGCTAAACGTACTGTTGGTCAGACTTACGTTAGGGGCTTCCACGTAGAGCCCAGAGGGGTTGTTGGCGAAGGTGTTACCAG
>JAIQGC010000131.1 GCA_020072805.1 Terriglobia bacterium | reverse complement strand
ACCTGATCGATACACCCGGACATGTGGATTTTGGGTATGAGGTCAGTCGGGCATTGGAAGCTTGCGAAGGTGCATTGTTGGTAGTGGATGCCAGCCAGGGGATAGAAGCTCAAACACTGGCTAATCTTTACAGTGCCTTGGAAGCCGATCTAGAAATTATTCCGATTATCAACAAAATCGATTTACCCTCAGCCCAACCAGAAGAAGTGGCACAGGATATCAGCAGCCTGTTGGGAACACCTCCAGGTGAGATCATCCGCATTTCTGCCAAGGAAGGCATCAATATTGAAGCGGTGCTGGAAGTCATTGTCAAAGAAGTCCCACCCCCCAAAGGCGACGAAACTGCCCCGCTACGGGCACTTATCTTTGACTCGCATTATGACTCCTATAAAGGTGTGGTTGCTTACGTGCGCCTGATGGACGGGAGGATTGATCACACCGACTCCCTGCACCTGATGGCGACTGGTTTTGACGTCAAGCCCGTCGAGATTGGTATTTTTGCTCCAGATTTACGTCCTGTTCCGTCTTTAGAAGCCGGTGAGGTGGGTTATATTGCCACCGGGTTGAAGACGGTGCATGAGTGCCGGGTGGGTGATACGATCACCAACACTGTCCGGCCTGCTGAAGCACCGCTGCCAGGCTATCGCAAGGTGAAGCCGATGGTGTTCGCTGGGATTTATCCCGTAGAAGGCGAGGATTATGCCAACCTGAAGGATGCCCTGGAAAAATTGCAGCTGAATGACGCCTCCCTCGTTTTTGAGCCTGAAACTTCCCAGGCGCTCAACTTTGGTTTCAGATGTGGTTTTCTGGGCTTATTCCACATGGAGATTATCCAGGAACGCCTGGAACGTGAGTACAACCTGGATATCATCGTCACTTCACCCTCCGTAGAGTACGAAGTAGTGCTTCAAACCGGTGAGACCATCATGATCGACTCGCCTGCAGACTTACCGGATGAGATGCTCATTGAACAAATCCACGAGCCGTGGATGAACATTGAGATTTTCAGCCCGACGGAATTTTATGGGACGATCATGGAGCTAACCAAGAAAAAGCATGGAGTTTTTGTCTCGCAGGATTATCCTGCTCCTAACCGGGTCCAGCTCAATTTCCAAATCCCGCTTTCAGAGCTGATTATCGACTTTTTTGATCTGTTGAAATCACGTACACGCGGCTATGCCTCTCTCGATTATCAATTTGCAGAATATCGCCCGGATGACCTGGTCAAGCTAGAAATCCTGGTTAATGAAGAGCCTGTGGATGCCCTGGCAACCATTGTTCACCGTGATGATGCCTATCATAAAGGGCAAGCGGTTATAACCAAGCTCAAAGAATTGATCCCACGCCAGCTGTTCCTGGTACCTATTCAAGCCTATGCTGCCGGACGCGTCATCTCGCGTGCAAATATTAAACCCTTACGCAAGGACGTGCTTGCCAAATGCTACGGAGGTGATATCAGCCGTAAGAAGAAGCTGTTAGAGAAGCAGAAGCGTGGCAAGAAACGCATGAAGATGGTTGGGAATGTGGAAATCCCTCAGGAGGCCTTTCTGGCAGTATTACGCATCGGGGAGGAGTAAGATCGCTATCTCATCATCAAAGAATAATTGGAAACGCAGCCTGCCTGGATTGATCATCAGCCTGGTAGCCCTGGTGGTGGTTTTTTCACTGATTGACCTGCGGAAATTTGGTGAAGCCATCCAACAGGCGGACGTGCGCTTTTTATTGCTGAGCATCCTCGCGGAAGTGCTGTGGCTGATTGTGCGCAGCTTCGTCTGGCGCACATTATTGCAGAACAAGGCCACGTATAAGGACGCTTTTATTACCATCAATGAAGGTTACCTGCTCAATAACATCCTGCCATTCCGCCTGGGGGAGATTGGGCGGGCGTTCCTGATCGGGCGCAAAGCCCACCTGGATTTTTGGCAGGTGATTCCATCCATACTGATTGAACGCTCCCTTGATCTGGCTATTGCGGTCGGTTTGTTCTTGAGCACACTTCCCTTCGTTATCGGCGTCACCTGGGCCAAACAGGCCGCTATTGGTATTGGGATGATTGTCCTCATCGGTTTGGGTGGGCTTTATCTGTTGGCGCGCAACCGGCAATGGGTGCTGGGATGGATCGATCGGGCAGCTGAACGTTGGGCCCTGGTGAAAAAGCTGACCGGCCGGCGCGTGGTGGCCTTCTTCGACGGTCTGGGGATCATCACGGATGGCAGACTGTTCCTGCGCGCCCTGAGTTGGGAAGGCCTTAATTGGCTGGTCAGCATGCTTCAATATTATTTATGCCTGCGCGCTTTTTTTGCCGACCCAAGCTTGTTGTGGGTAATTTTTGCCCTGGGCGTGGGTGCCTTGGGGATTGCCGCTCCGTCTTCACCAGGTGCCATCGGGGTATTCGAGGCTGTCCTGGTAGGCGCACTGGTGGTCTTTGGGTTGGATGCTGCGCCTGCCACCGCTTTCGCGTTGTCCGTTCATTTCATCAGCTACATCATTACCGCCCTGATCGGTGGTTATGGCCTGTATAAAGATGGCGAATCCCTCTCCAGCCTGTATACACGTCTTGGAAAGATGAAATCTGAAGGAGAAACATCGAGCCAGGATGGGTGAAACTTTTACCTGGGTTCGTTCGTCATTGGTATTGCCATGCGTATTTTGACCACCCTGACCTACTATCGCCCTCATTATTCCGGGCTCACCATCTACGCTGAGAGGCTGGCCCGCGCCATGATAGCTCGTGGCCATCAAGTGACGGTATTAACTTCGCGTTATGACCCCAACCTGCCTGGCCGCGAGACTCGTGACGGCGTTCAGGTCATCCGCCCACATGTTTTGATGCATATTAGCAAGGGAGTACTCATGCCGACTATGTTCTATTGGGCATGGGTAAACATTCGGCGTGCAGATATCGTCCACCTGCACCTGCCTCAGCTGGATGCGGCGTATATTGCTATTATCTGCTGGTTAATGAAAAAGCCGATCGTGCTCACTTATCATTGTGACTTGATCTTGCCTAAGGGATTCATCCATTCGATTGCCAATCAGGTATCACACCTG
>JAIQGC010000004.1:33981-114377 GCA_020072805.1 Terriglobia bacterium | reverse complement strand
CTCCTGTGGGCCTGCGTAGCAGGCCGTCATGCAGATTGAGTTGCATCGTTGTTCCGCTGTGTAAACGGGAAATCTATGAAATTTCGGTCGGGGCTGGAGCGACCGCCACGGTTTCGGTGGCAAGATTTTGGGGTCGCTCCAGCCCCGATGGGTGTTTTGCCGGTGACCAAAATCCACTGTCGCGTCGGCCGCAACCTTCGTGTTTTGGCTAAGTTCCGTTCACCGTGGAGGTGAACGGAACTGTGAACGGGGGAGTGCGGTCTAGTTTTCATGCGTGTTCACCCGACCCAAAATCTATGCTCAGGAAAGAGCGCTCTGGCGACGCAAAAAATAGGTGTCGAAAAACATGGCTCGGTTCGGCTGCCGTTTTGCGATGGGAAAAAAGCGGGTTCGAGGCTTGCTTTTGTGGGCGCGTTATTTTTGGGGTCCGCGCGATGGGGAAAATCGCTCTGCCCATGACGGCCTCCGATTTGTGAGATCTCGTTGTCATTGTTTTTTCGCCCTCTTTCGATCAAGAAGCCACGGGAGAAAATACATGAGATTGCGAATGCGCTTTCTGAGGGCCTGCCGAGAGCCTCTGTTTTGCTGCTCAGCTTGCGTTCTAATGAAGCAGCAAGTCCAACAGCAGGTCGAGTCGAGGACATCCCCCTCTATCTACCTAATCAGCGGCGAAAAAGGAAAATGTGTCGCATTTTAATAAAACTTTTTCAGGAGGCCCCGTATGGCATCACGGTAGCCGGGGACGACACGGGGGTGGGCAGTGCTGCCGTGGGTCGGATAGCTTTTGACCCTGCAACTCTTGAAGTGAGCTTGGCATTTGCAAAATATGAGAATGGCGACGTCGATTCTGACTGGAAAGACACGATAGCTAGGCTCTATGATCCTTCCACTTTCCTTAAACCCCCTGAGCCCGCGCTGCAACAGCATAAGCGTGAATGGTTGTGGAATTGCGTGAGGCAGCTGCGAACGATTGCCCTGTCTGGGGAAGAACCCGATGGCACTCGTGAATATCAAACTGCGATCGCCTTCGTTCTACTCCGCAGGATGATATACCCTTCCGATAAGCACTTTCCCGAATCCAGATTCGCAGTTGGATATCTGATCGCGGAGAGCCTACTTCTGAACCTCGCAAGTGAAGCGGGTATATGAACACGAGGGCGAATGCCGTCAGCTTTAAGGGCTTCGTCGCTGATCGAATTGAAGCCGGTGCGGTACTAAAGAAACCGGGCGACCTGGCCGTCATCAGTAGGGAGAAAATGCCTCGTTGGATCGTATTACGTTGTCCGAGCGGATGTGGTGATGATGTTCTGTTGAATCTGGATCGCCGAACCGGACGAGCCTGGTCTCTTTATAGAGAGTTTGGCAAGCGGGTCTCTATATACCCTTCAATCTGGAGGGATACGGGGTGTAGGAGCCATTTTATCGTCTGGAAGAATCGTGTTATCTGGTGCGACTATGATGAAGCACTCCTGGACATCGGCGAGGCAATTGATGCTGACAAGTCTGCCTCCGTTCTAAAAATCCTCGGCGAAAGTCAAACGTATATTTCTTATGAGGAAATCGCGACACGTCTCAACGCGATTCCATGGGAGATTCTCACGCTTTGTCATCGCTTGGTTCGCGAAGGTCTAATCGAAGAAGGGCGCATTAAAGAACGAGGGAAATTTAAGCTCGTTGACAGCTAGGGGCATGATAACGAGTCTGGTTTAGTGGCAATATCCCGTCGCGCTTGGCTGTCGGACTGCTATTGACCTGCTCATCCGTAAGATTGGCCGTTCTTGAATCCCTGTTTCACTCTGACGTTTAACTTATTGAATCCGCTCACGGAACAGCCATGCTTTTCCATGTTCGGAATACAAAGGTTTTGCCGCGCTTCGCGCTGATAAATAGCCTGGTTTGCAATGTGGGAAAGATCGTGAGAGGAAGTAAAGGTTCACCATCCGATGTTGCGGATTTACGCCGTCGTTTCATTTGCTTTTATTATATCGAAGAAGTGAATGCCTGATGTTTATTTGTATTTGGATATCTACTTTTTGTGCAAAATCAATGCGTCTGTGGCGGGTGGGAAAACCCATTTCTTCTTCATCCGTACGTGCTGATGATCGATCAGAGAATTCGAAAGTTGAATCGGGCCCAGGTCCCGCTGAGCAGGGGAATCCTCTCGGGCATTTATTGGCGCAGGACGTCAAAGTGGGTTGCAACTACATATAGATGCGTGAAGTTCCCACAAAATGAGAATCTGTGGTATACGTATATAGTCATGCAGGCAGCGAAAGATTCATTGCCCAGCCACCGAGCGCGGCTCGCTACGGTACTCCGCGCTGCAAAGGAAGTGGTGTCGGTCGAAATTGCATCGCAGGCTCTTAATATCGAACGTCGTGCCGCAGGCAAGATCCTCTCACGGTGGAGACAGCAGGGCTGGCTCCGGCGGATCGGACACGGGCTTTATGTTCCCGTTCCCTTGGCCTTAGCCGGCAGCGAACAGGTAGTCGCGGATCCTTGGGTCCTCGTACCAACGCTCTTCAATCCATGCTATATCGGCGGCTGGACGGCCGCTCACTATTGGGAACTCACCGAGCAGCTTTTCAATGAAATCCTAGTTTTCACCACTCGGCGCGTTACAGAAAAGCGCGTGATCGCCCAAGGCGCAGTTTTCGCGGTGCACAATGTGAAACCAAAGCGTTTCTTCGGATTGAAAACCCTGTGGCGGGGTTCTGTCAAAGTATCTATCTCGGACCCCGCGCGAACGCTGGTTGATATGATCGCCACGCCCAAGATGGGCGGTGGCATCGACCACGTAGCTGATAGCCTGGCGTCGTATGTCAGAACCAAAAGCGCAGACCGCGACTTGTTGATTCGGTATGCGGAGCAGTTTGACAACGGTGTCGTGTTCAAGCGCCTCGGATATCTTGCGGAAACGCGTTTGCACGATGACAAACTCGCTGCCGAGTGCCGCTCTCGGTTAACTCAGGGTTATGCCAGCCTGGATCCCGCGCTTCCGCCGAAAAAACTTGTCACGGCCTGGCGTCTCTGGCTGCCGTCAACCAGGAAACAAACGGTACCATGATCGATAGGCGTGAAATCCTCGAAGCCGCGTCGTCGTTTTCACTGTTGCCAAACGTGGTCGAAAAAGACTACGTCCTAGGTTGGATTCTCGGTGGCATATATGCGCATGAAGAACTTGCGGAAAGCTGGGCATTCAAGGGCGGCACCTGTCTCAAGAAGTGCTATTTCGAAACCTATCGCTTTTCCGAAGATCTGGACTTTACCCTCCGTAATGAAGAACACCTGGACGAGGAATTCTTACGGACAGTATTTGACGAAGTCATCGCGTGGGTGACTGAACAGTCTGGTCTCAACATCCCCGCTGAACAGCTTGAATTCGACATCTACGACAATCCTCGCGGACGACCCAACTGCCAAGGCAAAATTGCGTACCGTGGACCCGTGTCGCCAACTTCCGGCGGCTGGCCCAAAATCAAGCTCGATCTGACAGCAGACGAAAGGCTGGTGCTACCTTCTGTCCGGCGCGAGGTCTTTCATCCTTACACTGATCGTCCAGAGGGAGGCATCTGGGCAAATTGTTATGCCTACGAAGAAGCATTTGGCGAAAAACTGCGGGCGCTCGGAGAACGGACGCGACCACGGGACCTTTACGATGTGGTGAACCTCTATCGCCATACGGACAGCCGACCGGGTGCCACAGTGCTGCTCGACGTGCTTCGGCAAAAATGCGCTTACAAGGCGATTCCAATCCCCACATTCCAGACCCTCGTGCCGCATCGATCTGCTCTTGAAGCCATGTGGTCGGATATGTTGTCGCACCAGCTTCCTGTTCTCCCGCCGCTCAATGACTTCTGGGACGCACTGCCAGAGATTTTTAATTGGATGATGAGCGACGCTCCGATCCTCCAGCGCGCTCTCATCCAGCGCGGTATCGGCGAAGTGCCTGTACGCACGCGCATCTTGCCGATGACTATTCCCCTGCGCTCGCGCTCTGTGCTTGAGATCATTCGCTTCGCAGCGGCGAATCATCTCTGTGTCGATCTTACCTACGATGGTAATGTTCGTCGCATAGAGCCTTATTCGTTGCGGCAGACCGCTGAAGGAAACTACGTGCTGGGCTCCATACGAAGCGATTCAGGGGAGTATAGGTCCTACCGCGTGGACCGAATACAGGGAGCGACAGTCACTTCGCAAGTTTTCACTCCGCGTTACTCGGTTGAACTGACTTCGACCGGGCCGCTGACCGTTGTGCCTTCAACCGCGATACCGAGCATGGCAAGGATGCGCCGAGCAGCGAGAACCACACATCAGGGGCCGACCTACGTTTATCGATGTGCGGTTTGTGGAAGGACATTTAATAAGAAGAAAATGGTTGGCTCTCTCAATCCTCACAAGAATCGTCGGGGCTCCCCATGTTATGGGCGATATGGAACATATGTGCGCACGAAGCATTAGAGCTGCTGATGGCACTGCGGCATTCGCGTGCACCTGGCGTATACCTCGGTTTGGGTAATTGCACCGTTTGCACGACTCTGGCGGTTCGTGGAACCAATAACTTGCGAAAATTCAAAGGCATTCTTAGTCCGATTCCCACCGACCCCACCAATTCAACGTAGCCTTAATCCATACTGCGAAAGCTTCGTGCATGTTCCGTAGAAGACGGAAACGTCCTGTCTGCCCCCTGGTTCACCTGGTTCCAATGAAGGAGTCTCGTCGGCGCGAGAGAACTCACAAAGAAAAGTGCCTGGAAAATTCTTCATGTCGTTGCATCCCCGAAATATCTTGTAAGAATATTCCAACACCCAAAGTCCGTCTTAAGGCTCCCATCGGGTAACTTTACGCCAGACATAACCTGCACGTGGCCATTAGGATCAATGATTGCTACAGGAAACTCAAACCTGTGATTTGCCTTCCATCCTGGATTAATTGGTTGCGGCTTCGCCACGGGAAGCATTGAAGCGAGCGGGGCCGTAGAAAATTCCGGATCAGTACATGTGAACACCACGGGGTCTAATTTTGGATTCTTTTCGATCCATTGAGGTCCGTGCTCAATCTTGATCCTAGTGCGTAGGACGCCGTCAACGCGTGTTACCTCCCAATTTTCTACAAACACGCCGTCTCGACAACTAATGGAAGCTGTGTAATGGTGCCGATCCGGGTCAAGCGGAGTCCACTGAAAGCTTCCGATTGACCCTAGCGGCCCAGCCTCGGGAACTCGGAGACGTTCTTGAGACTTACCTGCTAGCCCTGGCGGTGGGAAAGACGAACCTGGTCGACCTCCAACCCGACGTATTGCTTCTTCCATTGATAGAAGGTCTGCTCGGAAATTCCAACCCGCCGGATCAGCTCAGCGAGCGGAACTCCCGCTTCAGCCTGCTTTAAGACTGCCACGATCTGCTCGACGTTGAATCGCTTATGCTTCACGGCAAATCCCCCTTCCTTAGGTCTTAGATTTTGCCGGAAACTAACCTTCGATATGGATCAAAAATACCGGGGCCGATCAAGCACGCCGTGCTCCCATTGTGGCGAGGCCTTGAAGGATCTGACGAAGCAGAGAGCTAGCATTGCCTCATTGGTGTAACGTTTCGCAGCTTCGGGAATTTAGGAGGGGTCCGGTTTAGGAATTTCGGGCGTGTCAGGCGCATCAGCGCTCTGCGATGCTGGAAATGCCCGAAGGCGTTCCTTAGCTTGGCCGATGTTCTGCCGATGTTCGTCCAAGTCACTATCGTCGAGAACTCTCCCACGAAATTTGCCCGCATTCTTCTCTAGTATGGCGATTCTCACAGGTCCGTTTATGCCACCGGGATTTACCTTCACCGCGTGGTCGAGTGCCCACGTTACAGCAAGGGTTGCGTCTTGGACGGTTGGAACGCCGTGATCCCAAAAAACTTCACGCATCAGGGCTAAGAATGGATCAGTAATCGGCTGACCGCTGCCCATCGAGCAATACCACATCGTTTCAGTCTTAAATTCAGGCTGGAAATCAGAGATAGGAAACTCACATAAGAACGGCTTTTCGCCGAGTGCAAAGCCTACAAGTGCTCCGTACTGCCCCGGCCTGACTCCAGTCAAACCAAAATCCGTATGTGTCCGCTTACAAAGTTCCGTGCCCACGGTTGTGAAGTGCTGCGTGCCGCGAAAGACCTTATCGTCGTACGCCTTTTCAATAATATGACCGAATCGTTGTCCCAACCCGACCTGTCCAGTTCCAGCGACAATGATTGCTTCCGAATATATCTTTAGCTTTTCGGTGGGTTGTTCAATCGTGCGATCTCCCATGCCGGAGCCAAACGTGGCAGAGCTGTCGGTTCCAATGACAAGACCATCACGGCAAAGCACGCCAACAATAGCCGTCATCTTAGAGCCTAACTCTGGAAAACGCTGTTTTCCCGCATTTCGGGGAAAGCTTTATAGATTGCAGAGACAAGCGAAGAGAAGCTTTGGGTCTGTACGAAGGAGGATGTTCTATTGATGAAGTCCCGTATGGCAGCCGGGAGCGTATTCAGGGCTGCGGTTCCCCTGGTCAGTCCCTCAGGAGTAAGAGTGAAAGTTCGTGGTGCCCACGATTGATTAATCACGACTAACCCTCGGAGGGCTAACTGGTCCAGTTGGTGATACACGTCCCTGTCAAACGGACCATAGTTGTATGGCACGAAATGAAAATGGGGACCACCGACGTGCTCGGGTATTTGGCGGTCAATAAGAAACAGAAGCTTCTGAACCTGGACAGGCGTGTAACAGTACCCGCCACCAGGGGCCATCGCTGCCAAAACTAGTTCATCTCTATTCATAGAGGCCAGTATATCGCAATTAGCAAAACGCCGTCCAAGCCAATTGCCTATTGAGCCAACACAACTCCCGCTATGCTAATCGCGCCGTGTAACGGGTCGTACGGACTGAGTTGTTGCACGAATTCTTCTAACGTACCGATATCAGCGAAGTGCGTGACCTCCCATTGCGCTGGTGGTTTTCCGGTTTCCATGTTGACTCTCCACATCTCACGGCGAGACTAGCATAGGCGCGAAGAAAAGCGAACGATTTCACTTTGAATAGAGGAGCCTGCACTCCTCGATCTTGCCTTGCTTGGCTTTTTGCATCTCGCTCACTACTGCCACCGGAACGTTGTACGATCCGTTGCGCAGCCTCGTTCCGTTGCTGATCGTGTTCCTCTCGAAGGCGGCGTTTGCCTCCGCCACACAGCTTTCCAGTTTCGCCCGTCTCGCTGAGTCGTCATCTGCGGCTTTGGTCCGGTCAGCTTCGAGTTGATGGACGGTCTGTTCTAAGTGATCGACGCGCTTCTCGATGTTGGTGACACGGGTGTCTTGGCATCCAGCAAGTGGGAGCAAAAGGAGCAATGTTCCCCAAAGTTTCATAGGCTGCCATTATATGTCAGGAACGTGTCTGCGTCGCCTATCAGCCCATCCATGAGTGTCGCCCGAAACGACTCGGCCTCCGCACGCCACCGCTCTGAGCAGCTTGCCGATTCCGCTCCTGCCGTTCCTTTGTTTCAAAATGGTGATTGTGTATACCGCAGTAGAAGATTCCCTCTCCTCTCTGAGTAAGTGGGATGGGCTCCTTGCTTAGGTGGAGACAATAGCTGCAATACGGGCCACCGCTGCCGTCCTTCTTCCAGTACATGGCGTCACGACACTCAAGCTCGCTCATCAGCTTTTCGAATGGGAGGCGACCGCTCCGCTCCTCAGCTAGTTGAGACTCGAGACTTCGACTTCGGCTCGATGCATTCTGTTGTCTTACCCACCTGTTCATGCCTCAGATTTCGACGTTAGGCGAGCAAACCTCGGCCTGCTCGCCTACGAATAGTCACGTCTTCGGCGGTTGGGTTGCATGATATCCTCGTGTGCGTGCCTCTGATTTACTGCGATCACAATTTTATCGTGACGGCTCATCAAGGGCCGGACGTGTACAAGGACCACTTGAGGCGACTCGTCGCAACTGGCGCAGTGACCCTTGTGCTATCGCCAACGCATTGGATCGAGGCCGCCGAAGACAATGACGCTGCACGCGGAATTGCGAAAGCAGATTTCATGGATTCTCTGCAAACTAGATGGCTGCACAACCGCAGGTCCATCCAACGCAGAGAAGTCTCCGACGCGTTCTTTAGCTTCGCGAGGATTCCGAGTGAAGCGCCGCAGATGATAGGGGATGTGCGAGCAGTTATTGCTGACCTTGCAGGTGAACCAGCTCATCGAGATAGCCGAGCCTTTGTCATCCACCTACATGACATCGGAGATAACCATCCTCTGGAACGGAACCTACGCCAAGCGTTCGAAACGAACCAAGCGAACAAAGCCAGGTTCCGCGCTGGCGCAATGACTCCGGCGATCGTTCAGAACACTGAACGCCTCTACATCGAGCAGTTACTGCCGACGGAAACGCCCTCTCGCGTTGTAATTGATGCGGACAGTAAAAACCGATTCCTCAGTGCGTGTCAAATGACAGACTTCCCATGCCTTGCGCTAGAGGCGAGAGCCACGCATGACAACTGGCGCGAAGAGCGTCAACTAAATCGAAACAATTTTATGGACCAACAGCACCTGATGGCATTGCCTTACGTCGATTTCTTCATCACGGACGACGCTAGACTCAGAACGCTGATTGCCAGAATATCTGAGGGGCTGCCCTTCCCAATCGCAACCCTGTTGAGCAAAGTAGAATTTGACCGTCGGTATCCCTGAAAAACGCATTGAGTATCAGCCTGTTTCTGATCGTGCCTGGATCATTGCGTACTCGGAATGTATGGTCCGCCAGTTAGGCGCCCTCACCCGGCACTTGGCTGCAGTTCCGCGAAGCGGTCCGCCTTAGGGAAGTAACATCGGCTTTGGATGTAAAGTGTTCAAGTCGATTTGCTGGGGCTGGCCAAAACCGCTTGCCTCGAAACCCTGTGTACCCGCCGTGTACCCCACTTGGGCAAATATGCTGTTTTGGCCGTGTTTCGCGTTTAATGAAATCAATAAGTTGCGCGTTATCAGTGAGGGTCAGAATTCCGACTCCCCCCGCCTCCACCATCTTCTTCCCCGCTAGGCATAGCTTTGCCCTCGTGCCCCTCCGCCCATTCGCTCCTCTCTCCCACTGGTTGCTTGATTCCCCCCAACCCGCTGATTCCCACGTCTGCTGAACCAGCCTGTAACCCTCAAAGCAGCGCCTACACCCTCGGTCTGATTCATCCCCGATCCAGCCCGTCTCAACCTACCCAATCCCTCGTTTTTTCACTCCTCCTGGATCTTTTCCCCGCTCTCTAAAATCGCACTATCTCCATTTTTATGAACGTATTACCGTATGCTCCAAAGTGCACTGCCTGGCCCGAAACTGTCCTTCAGGGCTATAGCGCTTCAATATGCGTACTAGTACCATTTCCGCAGTTTGCCATTCTCTTTCATTATCCCGGGTGCCCTTTGCTGAAGCCGAACTACATACCATCCGCTCTTCTCGGCCTGCTCCTGGCCGTTTTCATTCCCTCTCTGGCCATAGCTCAGGCCAGACAAGCCCTTCTCCCGGTCCCCACCCAGTCCACCACGGTCCGCCCTCTTCATTCCCGAATCTCTCTGCCCGGCAAGGATGCATCTCTTACCCACAAACCCAACGCCACGGAAGCGCTTGCTTCCGAAACAATCGCTTCCTCATCCTCCAATCCTTTACCTGCCGGCAGCGTTGTCTTCCGCTCCCTCCCTCCGGTTCTGCCTGACGGTACCGTCATCGCCCTGCGCGCCTCCGAGTCCATCTCTTCCGCCGACGCCAAGTTGGGCGATCCCGTCGACTTCGTCGTCGTGCAGGACGTGATGCTCAATGGCCTCCCGGTCATTCCCAGGGGCACGATTGCTCAAGGAACAATTTCCGAGGTCAAACACAAGCGGCGCATGGCCCGCGGCGGCAAACTCGGCATCCATCTGCAATTCATCGGCCTGCCCAACGGCGATAAAATTCCCGTTCGCGCCACCACCCGCGTGCGCGGCGGCGGCCAATCCAAAATGATGGCCACCGGCATGGCCGTCACCGCCCTGGCTTTCTATCCCGCCGCTCCGGCCCTGATGATGATGCGCGGCAAGGACAGCGTCCTGCTCAAAGGCGTGGCCCTCACCGCCTACGTCAACGGCGATGTACCCGTGAATCTCTCGAATAGTAAAGCCAGTACCGGTCCGGATTCCTCGCGTGCTCCCCGCGAACTCGCCGCGCTCCTCCCCGTCCGCGCGACGGTCCCGGCCAAATCCTCCGCCCCCGCCGGCCATTCCCGCGCTACCCTCCAGGATATCCTCGAATTCGTTCCCCGCCGCATCATGGACTCCAGCGGCCGCGATGGCGACATGGTCAATCTGATTTTCGTCGGAACCCTCGAGCAGGTCGAACAGGCTTTCCAGAACGCCAGATGGGACACCACCATCCGCTCCAAGTCCAAAGCTGTCTGGCACGCCATGAAGCATCCCAAGGACCAGGTGGACATGCCCATGAGCCGCCTCTACCTCTTCGGCCGCCCCCAGGACCTCAGCCTGGCCATGGAAGATCCCGAATCCACCATGACCCACCGCCACCACATCCGCATCTGGAAGACCGACTACGATTTGAACGGTGTCCCCGTCTGGGTCGGTGCGGCAACCCACGATATCGGCGTGCAAAAGGACAAGCGCTCGCTCACTGCCATCACCCACAAGATCGACCCCAACGTCGACGCCGAGCGCGAATTCGTCGGCCAGACTCTCAACAAACTCCAGTCCGGCCCCAAAATCAGCTACGTTCTTCCTACGGATCCCGTTCGCGAAGCCACCACCGCCACCGGCGGCGACTACCACTCCGACGGACGCATGCTCCTCCTCGCCCTGGAGCAACCCTCCCCTCAAAACCAGCTGCTCGCACGCGAAACCCGAACCCCAGCCACTAGGCCGCGCTAAGACCCCGAGCCTTCTCTCTTTCCGTCATTTCCCGGCGCCGCAATCGCCCCACTCGTTTGTGTGTTTTTCCACGAGTCACAAGTCACTTTCTACTTTCTCGCCCGCAACTTCGGATTTCAGCCTTTACTTCCCGTTCTTCCCTCTTCCGATGGCCGCAATTATTGAGAGATTTCCAGCAGCTGCTATTCAGGGCAACTTCGTGCACGGAGGGAAACCACTACGGGCAGGATCAAAAATAAATAAAAGAGCCGCGAACCAGTGATCGCCGGTTCGCGGCTCTTTTCGAAACTATTTCGCACTCCCGCCTACGACATCTGCCGGGAGTGCTTCACAACCGCCAGTGACGCCTATTTCGGCGCCGCTCCGCTGCTCGCGACGGACGCCCCGGACGTGCCAATGGCGTCCCCGTTGACCACCAGTTCCACTCTCCGGTTGCGCTGCCGGCCTTCCGCCGTTTCGTTGTCTGCCACCGGCTGGGCCTTGCCGAAGCCCTTGGACACTACCGCGGAGGAAGCCACCCCTTGCTGCACCAGGTAGTCCTTCACCGCTCCGGCTCTCCGCTCGGAAAGCGTCTGGTTGTATTCGTCCGTTCCCACGCTGTCCGTGTGCCCTTCGATCTGCAAATTCAGGCTCGGATGGGCCATGACGATGCCGGAAATCTTGGCCAGTTTTTCGCGCGCTCCCGGCTTCAGCGTGTAGCTTCCGGTGTCGAACAGCACGTCGGACATGTTGATGATCAGCCCGCGCGCCGAATCCCGCGTCTGTAGAATCGTATTCAACTGGCTCAGCAACTTCGAGCGCAGTTCGGCCTTTTCCTTCTCCGCCTGTTCGGCCGCCGCCCGCGCCTTGGCCACTTCCGCCTCGGCTGCCTGCTGCCCAGCCAGAGCGCTCTGCCGCGCGGCTTCCGCGTCGGCGCGTTCCTTCGCCGCTCGTTCCGCCGCCAGGCGGGACTGCTCCGCCTGTGCCTGCGCCGCCGCCCGCGCCGCATCCGATTGCGCTTGCATCTGCGCCGAACGCTCCGCCGCCAGCCGCGACTGCTCCGCGTCCGCTTGCGCCTGCCGCTGCTGCGCCTCCGCTGCCGCTCGCGCCGCATCCGATTGCGCCTGGGCCTGCGCCGCTCGTTCCGCCGCCAGGCGAGACTGTTCCGCCTGGGCCTGCGCCTGCTGTTGCTGCGCCAGAGAAGCCGCTCTTACCGCTTCCGCTTCCGCCCGTTCCCGCGCCGCACGCTCCGCCGCCAGTTGCGCTTCCAGCTTCGCGCGCATCGCCGCTTCCTGCTCCGCTCGCGCCTGAGCCTCGCGTTCCTGCGCCGCGCGCCGCTCCCGCTCCGCCCGTTCCTCTTCCATGCGCTTGGCCGTGATGGCTCGCGCGTCTTCCGCCGTCTGCACCGATTCGCGCGCCGCCATGTCCACCTGCTTCAGGTCCCCCTTGCGCGTCACCAGCTCTTCCGCATTCTGCAGGTATTGCGCGGCCTTCCGGTAACTGTCCGCCGCATAACGTTCCGCTCCCGCCGCCTGCGCGATCTTCACCGCGTTGCGCGCTTCATGCACGGAAAGCGGCGCCCGCGGGTCCAGCGCCTTGGCTTGCGAATTGGATTCCACGAAGTTGTACTTCCCGCGCTTGAGCAGCGCGAACTTCGCTTCCACTTCCTCCACGTTCCCCGCCGTATCCGGCCGCACGATATTTTCCATCACCACCACTTCGCTCGGCTCGATCACCGCGAAATACGGCTCCGCCGTCACGATCATCGCGAACGCCTGCAGTTGCGCCGTCGTTTCCACTTTGCCTTTTCCGCCCGCCAGAATGATCTCGCCCATGTTGTCGGCGCGTCCTTCCGGCGAGACCGCCCACAGCACGTACGTCAGGAATTGCGGCCCGTATTTCTGCGCCGATTCCATCTTTTCGAATTTCGCCGAGACCCGCAGCGCGCGCCCCTTCCCTTCCACTTTCGCTTCGCCCTTGGCCATCGGCTGCAGCACCGTCCCGCGAAAATCGATCTTCGTCGACCCGTTCATGTGCCCGTAGTTGATGGCCTTGGTCGTCCGCGCCGAGATCGTGATGCTGTAAAGCGAAGTTCCTCCGCCGTCCTGCTGCTGCGGATCCGTGGATTGCGGCGTCCCTTGTCCCCATGCCGGCAGTGCCAGCAGTCCCAGCAGGGCCGCTTGAGTCAGCAGTTTCATTGCGCTTTTCACGTCGAACTCCCTATCGCCGTTTCCGGCGATTCGTTTGTCTAGTTTTTCCCGCGGTCTTTTCCGCGGAAGCCTCGCATCCCCGCAGGGAGATGCAATTGCACTTGTGAATCCAGCCTAACAAAAAATGTCCTCCCCCCAGCCCCCTCCCTGCCCTCCTTTGCGCTACTGATAAACAGAACGGCCAACTGTCCTGTCGTACAGGTGCGCGTAGCAGCGCCGCTGCGCCTTCCCCCTTGCCGTTTCCCGGCTTGTTTCGCTACACTCCGCAATCGCGGGGCGGCACGCCCTGCTGGAGGCGCGATGAACCGTCCACGTGGCTTGGCTCTCTCTGCTCTCTTCCTGCTGGCTTGCGCTCTGCCCGCTGTCCTGCCGGGAAATTCCGTCCCGGTCAAGACCGATTCCGTGCAATACGCCAGCGGCACGGAAACCGTCACCGCTTATCTGGCCTCTCCCGATTCCCCGGGAAAACATCCGGCGGTCATCGTCATTCATGAATGGTGGGGATTGAACGATTGGGCCAAGGAACAGGCGCGGAAATTTGCCGCGGAAGGTTATGTGGCTCTGGCGGTGGACCTCTACCGAGGCAAACAGGCCACCACGCCCGAGGTGGCCCATGAACTCAGCCGCGGACTTCCTCCCGACCGCGCCCTCCGCGACCTGCAGGCCGCGGTCAGCTATCTCGCCGCGCTTCCCAGCGTGCAGCCGGAACGCATCGCTTCCGCCGGCTGGTGCATGGGCGGGGGCTACTCCATCCAGCTGGCCGTGCATGAGCCGCGGCTGGCCGCCTGCATCGTGAACTACGGCCCCTTGCCCACCGAGGCGGCGAACCTGGCGGCCATCAAGGCGCCCGTGCTGGGCAACTTCGGAGCGGACGACCGCGGGATTCCTCCTGATGCGGTGCGCGCCTTCGACGCCGCCATGAAGGCCGCGGGGAAATCCACCGACATTAAGATTTACGACGGCGCGGGCCACGCCTTTGAAAATCCGAATAACAAGGACGGCTACCGCGCCGCGGCCGCCGAAGACGCCTGGCAGCGCATGGTGGCGTTTCTGCGGGCCCGGTTGCGCTAGCCGTTAGCGCGCCGCGCCGCCGGGCAGGCTGATGGCTCCGGCTTTGGCTTTCTTTAGTCGCGCGCCGACCGCGGCCATTTCGCCTTTCTTCAATTCCTCCCACTTCGCCAGGAGGTCTTTCTGCGATTTTTGCAGTTCGGCGAAGAGCGCCGCGGCTTGCGTGGTCGGCGCAGCATCGGCGCTGTCCGCGACATTCAGCAGCGCACCGAAATGCTGGTTGAGAGTCGAGAGATTTTCCGGCTGCACACCGCTGGGGGGCACGCCGGCAAAACCTTCCACCGTCGCGCCTTCGAGAGCCGCCGCCTTCTTGTCCAGCGCGGCGACGGCGGCCGCCAGTTCCCTTTTTCCTTTGCCGAGTTTGCCGGCGCTTTCCTTGAGCTGCGCGCGCAGCGATTGCAATTCGCGCAGCGCCGCGTAGCTTTCGTTCATGCCGGCAACGCAGCCCGATTCCATCTCGAACTGTTTGCCGAGTTCTGCCAGCGATGCGCTAATGCGCGGGTCCATGCGAAGGGCCAGGGAACGCGTGGTGCTTTTCCCGTTGACCGTCAGCTTCACCGTGTACAGTCCCGGCGGCGCCCAGGCACCCTGCGGATTCTTGGGCGTATCGTGCACAATCGCCGCAATGGGGAACTCCATTTCGAGCACGGAAGGCGGGGCGTAGCGCAGGTCCCAGACGAAGCGGTGCATCCCCGCCGCGGCGGAAAGGGTTTGCGGCGGACGCACCCAATACAGCGGAACCGGCTGGTCTTTGGCGATCTCTTCGATGCTCTCCGGCTTGTCCGTGCTGGAGTAGTGGCGAACCACGCGCCCTTGCGGGTCCAGAATATCGAGTATCACCGGCCCGTCTGCCGCGGCCTTCAGGTAATAGTCAATCACCGCTCCGTCCGGGGGATTTTTTCCGGCGGGAGTTTCCGGCGGCAGCGGCGTATCCGTGTTGCGGTTCCAACGGACGCGCAGCGCCGTCTGCGGCTCGAAGAGATGCACATCGGCGGCGGCCACTTCCGCGGAAATCTGCCGCAGCGGGGTGATGTCGTCCAGAATCCAGAAGGAGCGGCCGTGGGTGGCGACGATCAGGTCGTCGCCGTGCAGGGCCGTGTCGCGCATGGAGGTGTGCGGCAAATTCAACTGCAGGGCCTGCCAATTTTCGCCATCGTCGAAGGAAACGTAGACGGCGTTCTCCGTCGCGGCAAAGAGCAGCCCCTTGCGCGCGGGGTCTTCGCGCACCGCGTTCACTGGAGCGTTTCCCGGAAGGCCCTTCACGATCGCCTGCCAGCTCTTGCCGAAATCGCGCGTCCTATAGATGTAGGGACGCAGATCGTCCAGGCGGAAGCGGTTGACGGCCATGTAAGCCGTTCCGGCATCGAAATGCGACGCCTCGATGAGCGAGACTTTGCTCCACGCCGTCAGTTCTTTGGGAGTGATGTTTTGCCAGTTTTTTCCGCCGTCGCGGGTGATGTGCACCAGGCCGTCGTCGGTCCCGGCCCAGATGGTTCCCGGCTCCTTGAACGACGGTGCCACCGCGTAAATCACGCCGCGATGCCTGCCTTTTTCCGGGTCCAGCGCGGTGAACGCGCCCAGATTCGCGGGAACGTCATATTTTTCGCGGGACAGATCCGGGCTGATCGCTGTCCAACTGCGTCCTTCATCCTTGGTCTTGAAGATGACGTTGGCGGCGAAAAAGAGCGTGCCGGGATCGAGCGGCGAAAAAATCACGGGGAGGGTGCGGTCATAGCGGTATTCGCCGCGCCACACCGGTTCCGGACCGATTTCGGCCACTTCGCCAAGAGCCTGATCGGTGCGCGTGAGGCGCGCGCCGTAGACTTTGTTGGCGTCGCGGGGGTCCACGGCGATCGTGCCATATTCAAACACTCCGACGGGATGCCACTCCCGGAAGGAAATTTCGCCGTAGTCGCTGCGGCTCATCACTGCGGCCGAGCCGCTCTCCTGCTGCGCGCCATAGACCCAGTAAGGAAAACGGTTGTCGGTGGTCACGTGATAGAACTGCGCGGTGGGCTGATTGTACCAACTGCTCCAGGTCTCGCCGCCGTTCACGCTGATGACCGTGCCCTGATCGCTGGTCAGGGCGATGAGGCTGGCGTTTTCCGCGCTGACCCAGATGCGCTGGTAATCGTCGCCGCCCGGAGCGCCCTTGAATCCGGCGAAGGTTTTTCCGCCATCGAGCGAGCGCCAGGAAGCGGTGTTGGCCACGTAGACCACGTCGGGATTTTCCGAACTCACCGCAATGCCCATTGCGCCCGGCCCCTGTCCACCAATCCTCCGGTCGCCGTTGACGCGTTCCCAGGACTGCCCTGCATCATCCGAGCGATAGACGCCCGCGCCCTTCTTGGCCTCGACTGAGGCGTAGACCCAGCTCGGATTGCTGTGTGCGATGGCAATTCCCATGCGCCCCAGGCCATCGGCGAAGGTCGGCAAGCCATTGGTCAGCGGCACCCAATTGCTTCCGCCGTCAGTGGATTTGTAGAGGCCGCTGCCCGGCCCGTTGATGGAAGCGCCGCTGCGCGCCTCCCAGGGCGCCACGCGCGCAGCCCATAAGACTGCGTAGAGCGTCTGCGAATTCGCGGGATCCATCAGCAGTTCGGCCGCGCCGGTATTCTCGTCCTGATAGAGCACGCGCTCCCAATTTTTTCCGCCGTCGGCCGAGCGGAAGACGCCGCGTTCGGCGTTAGGCCCGTAGGGATGGCCGAGCACGGCCACGTAGACACGCTCGGCGTCTTTGGGGTCCACCGCGATCGCGGTGATCTGCTGCGCATCGGCCAGACCCAGATGTTTCCAGGTCTTTCCCGCGTCGTTCGAGCGGTACACCCCGTCGCCCACGGAAAGATCCGGGCGTTGCAAACCTTCGCCGCTGCCCGCATAGATCACGTCCGGATTGGAGGGGGCCACGGCCAGCGCGCCCACAGAGCCGGTGTCCTGCCCGTCGAAGATGGGCCTCCAAGTATTGCCGAAATCCGTGGTCTTCCAGATGCCGCCGTTCACCGCAGCCATATAGAAGACGTTGGGCTGCTTGGGCACGCCGGCGATAGCCATGGTGCGTCCGCCGCGGAACGGGCCGATGCAGCGCCACTTCATCTCGGCATAGAGTTTGGGGTCGATCTGCTGGGCCGCCGCCGCGCCCGCCGCGAGCAGAATTATTGCCATCAGAACCGCCGTCCTCAGCCGCAGTTTCATTCTGGTTTCCTCCGTTGTGGAACGCCGAGCATAACCCGGCTCTGTCCGGGCTGCAATGTCGCTGGGTAAGCCGTGTCCGTGACTTGTGACTTGTGGTTCGTGACCCGTGGCGGGGATGGCTGGGAAGTTAACAATATGACCCCCACCCCCCATGTTTTTCTGTAACTGCAGATTCTACGGGAGATGAAGTCCTTTGTTTTGGAACTGCTGATTCTACAAGGGTTACGGAAGTATTTTTGCAACTGCTGAATACAAAGAGGATAGCGGAAAAAGAACAAGGAGGTAGTGGGATGGCGAGGTGAGGAAATAATGAAAGGAGGCCAGGAGGGAAGTTGACGGCGCGGGGACGTGGGGGGCGCGATGTCACGAGGAAGGGTAGCATGGATGTTACCAATCGTCAATACTCAATATTATTATCGCGTAGTATCTTTCGAAAGCCCGCGAAAGAGGACGGGGATAGTGTCTGGCGCAAGATGAATAAGGGGTGGTTGGGGGATGGGTAAGCATAAGTTGGAATAAAGGCTAACTCTAAACCCGCACACGCAAAAACGGCGTGTGCGGCACCCGCTGGCCTCTGCAGATTGGTTCCCGGCCTCCCACCGGGGGGAGCTAGGGATGAGAAATCAAAGCCGGCAAAGGGTGTCCAAGCGGCTGGCTGGGGGGTTTGACCGTGGGGGCGGGTCATGTTATAAAAAATCACCTTGCCAGGGGTGTGAAAGGCCGGCTTGTGGAAGCAATAGGGCCCGAGACTGGCGAGCGCAGGCGATCGTACCCTTCCCCGTCATTGCATCGGGAGCGCAAAGTGAAGACCCGGCAGAACGCCGCAGCCCGGCGGGTTGTGGAACAAGTGTTCGGTTGAAACGGACGGGGAGAAACGCCCAGAGTTTTGGCAGATGGAAATCTTAGATGGAAGATGAGGGAGAAATCCCCATGGAGGAGAGAGTTCGTATGAGCATCTGGATGAAGAGTCTGCGCGCAAGCGCGGGAAAAGCAATGGTGGCGGCGCTGGCGCTGCTGCTGATGGGCGCGCCGGCGATGATGGCGCAGACAGCGGCAAACGACGAGGGAGGCGAAGCGAGCCTGAGGCTGCCGGACCTCTCGAAGGTACAGTTTCTGGGGGGAATTGACGGACACCGGCTGCTGACCGTGGGGCTGCTGTTCTGCGTGCTGGGGCTGGTCTTCGGACTGGTGATCTACACCAAGCTGAAGAATTTGCCGGTGCACAAGTGCATGCTAGAGATTTCCGAGCTGATTTACGAGACCTGCAAGACGTACCTGGTGACGCAGGGAAAATTCCTATTGCTGCTGGAGAGCTTCATCGCGGTGGTGATCGTGCTGTACTTCGGCGTGCTGCTGAAAATGGAGCCGGTGCGCGTGGGGATCATCCTGCTGTTCAGCCTGGTGGGCATCGCGGGAAGCTTCGGGGTGGCCTGGTTCGGCATCCGGGTGAACACGTTCGCGAACTCGCGGACGGCGTTCGCCAGCCTGCGCGGGAAGCCCTTTTCGATCTACAAGATTCCACTGGAAGCGGGCATGAGCATCGGGATGATGCTGATCAGCGTGGAACTGCTGATGATGTTGTTCATTTTGCTCTTTATTCCCGGGGATTACGCGGGGCAGTGCTTCATCGGGTTCGCCATCGGGGAATCGCTGGGAGCGGCGGCGCTGCGCATCGCCGGAGGAATCTTCACCAAGATTGCGGACATCGGCGCGGACCTGATGAAGATCGTCTTCAAGATCAAGGAAGACGACGCGCGCAATCCGGGAGTGATCGCGGACTGCACAGGAGATAACGCGGGAGATTCGGTGGGCCCCAGCGCGGACGGATTCGAGACCTATGGCGTGACCGGGGTGGCGCTGATCACGTTCATTCTGCTGGGCGTGAAGAACCCCACGGTGCAGGTGCAGTTGCTGGTGTGGATCTTCGCGATGCGCATCGTCATGCTGTTCGCCAGCGCAGCGGCCTATTTCATCAACAGCATCATCGCCAAGGCGCGCTTTGCCCATGCGGATGAGATGAATTTCGAGGCGCCGCTGACTTCGCTGGTGTGGATCACTTCCATCGTCTCCATCGCGCTGACCTATTTCGTCTCCTACCAGATGGTTCCGACGCTCAACGGCGACACCACGCAGTGGTGGAAGCTGGCGACGATTATTTCCTGCGGAACGCTGGCGGGCGCGATTATTCCGGAGCTGGTGAAGGTGTTTACTTCGACCGAATCGCGGCACGTGAAGGAAGTGGTGGCCTCGGCGCAGGAGGGCGGAGCGTCGCTGGGCATTCTTTCGGGATTCGTGGCGGGGAATTTTTCGGGCTACTACCTGGGCATGGCCATGGTGCTGCTGATGTCCATCAGCTACCTGGTGAGCCTGCACGGGCTGGGGGCGCTGATGATCGCGGCGCCGGTCTTCGCGTTCGGACTGGTGGCTTTCGGCTTCCTGGGCATGGGCCCGGTAACGATTGCGGTGGACTCCTACGGGCCGGTGACGGACAACGCACAGTCGGTTTATGAACTGTCGCTGATCGAGCAGGTTCCGGGGATCAAGGAAGAGTTGAAGAAGACGCATGGATTTGACGTGAACTTCGAGCGGGCCAAGCACCAACTGGAAGCCAACGACGGAGCGGGAAACACGTTCAAGGCCACGGCCAAGCCGGTGCTGATCGGCACGGCGGTGGTGGGAGCCACGACGATGATTTTCTCGATCATCATGGCGCTCACGCATGGGCTGACCATCAACGTGGAAAAGCTCTCGCTGCTGCATGCTCCGTTCTTCCTGGGGCTGATCACCGGCGGGGCGATGATTTACTGGTTCACCGGAGCGTCCACGCAGGCAGTGACCACCGGGGCGTACCGCGCGGTGGAATTCATCAAGGCCAACATCAAGCTGGAAGGGGTGATCAAGGCTTCGGTGGAAGACAGCAAGAAGGTGGTGGAGATCTGCACGAAGTACGCGCAGAAGGGCATGCTGAATATTTTCATCGCCGTGTTCTTCGCCACGCTGTCGTTCGCGTTCCTGGAGCCGTTCTTCTTCATCGGCTACCTAATTTCGATCGCGGTTTTCGGCTTGTACCAGGCTATCTTCATGGCCAACGCCGGCGGGGCGTGGGACAACGCCAAGAAAATCGTCGAAGTGGAGATGAAGCAAAAGGGCACGCCGCTGCATGACGCGACGGTGGTGGGAGACACGGTGGGCGATCCGTTCAAGGACACATCGTCGGTGGCGCTCAACCCGGTGATCAAGTTCACCACGCTGTTCGGGCTGCTGGCGGTGCAGCTGGCGGTCACACTGACGCGGGAAGCCGGCGGAGCGGGGCTGACGCATGTCTTTTCCGCGGCGTTCTTCGCGGTGTCGTTTGTGTTTGTTTACCGGTCGTTTTATGGGATGAGCATTCGGAAGGAAGCCCAGTAGGAACTAGTCGTCAGTGGTCAGTTTTTAGCAGTCCGTGGAAAGCTGAAAAAAGGGCGGCCAGGGGCCGCCCTTTTTTTTTGTTGCTAATGAGCGATGCAGCCCGTTTGGGTTACAGGACAATGTCCCGCCAGTTCAGGACGACGGAGTTGCCAATGCCGAAGACCAGCAGTCCGCCAAAGCCCGGAGGAGGGTTGCCGCGCAAGAGTTGCAAGGGGTTGTAGGTGATGCCTACGTTGGTGCTGCAGGAGCTGATCTCGAACTCGGCATTCGGACCATATGCCATCATGGCGCCCGAAAGAGTGAATTGCTGGCTGGCAATCTTGGGGCAGGTGGGGTGGCCGATTCCGCCTGCGGCCTTTACCTTGGCCGGTTCCGTTTCGATTTCGCCCTGGACGTAAATCAAACCGCGGATGTTGTTCACGCCCCCCGCAAATTCGACTTCGCCGGTGCCCACCGTGTTATCCCGGGGGCGGACGATGATGTTGAGATTCACCGGGGTCGTCGGCGTGCCGAAATTGTTGTTGAATTTGGTGTCCTGCCCAGGGGAATTGCTGAGCCAGATGGTGCCCGTACCGCTGAACACCACGTTCGCCGGAAAATTGGTGGGATCGAGGATGGTGCCGCAGGCGGTCATGTAGGGCGTGCCATTGAACTCGAAGACCTGCTTGGGAATGGCATTGCCCAGATCGAAGACAAGGTTGCCGCCGACGCAAGTGCCGACGGGATTGGTCTGAGTCACCGCGGCGATGAGAGCGGTCGCGCTGGGATTGGGCATTGTGTTCAAAGGCAAGGGGGCCGGGGTGGGAGTCGCAGGAGACACCATCGGGGTCACCGTGCCGGAGCCGGTGGTAACGCTAGGAGGAGCTCCGGTGGTGTTGGTCACGCCGACGGTCACGGGGCCATTGGCTTGAACCTGACCGGCGGCGGAAGTGAGACTGACGGCGCCCGGTCCCGTGATTTGGCCGCCGGAGGCGAAGGTTCCACTGACGGCCATGGTGCCCTGCAGGGAGATGTGGCTATTGCACTGCACATTTCCCATGACTGTAGCGGTCACCCCCATGGGTTCCATCTCACAGGTGCCGTCCACGGCCAGAGCGTAGTCAAAGCCCTTGAGCTGTCCCGCAACGTCAGTTTGCACAATGCGATTGGCCCCATTGGGCAAGACCGCCAACCCAGTCAGGCGGTACACCATGTCGCCGTTGAAGGCGAGGTTCTGCCGCTTGCCATCGTAAAAAACGGGGGTGGTTGCGTCGATTACGCCGTCGCCGTTGATGTCCGTGTTGGCGGATTGCTCCGTCTTCACGGTGATGCGCACCCATTTGAAGGGGATCGTCGCGGAGACGCTCCCCGCCACAGGGGGGACTTTGGTGACCGTGGGAACGGTGGTACCGAATTCCCGCATATACTCCATGTCCGCGTACTTATTAGCAAGATTCACGGGGTCCACGACCTCTCCCGGAGCGGGATTCAGGAGGTAGACAACCTCGTTGGCTGAATAGGGCAGGTTGACGGGCGCCGACCCGCCAGTGAGGGCGTTGGGATGGAAATAGAGCATGCGCCCGCGCGCTTCGGCAAGACCCGCCGTAGCCGCGTAGAACACACTGGCATTGTTGCGATGCTTGCCCGCCATGAAGCTCTCCTGGCTGGCCACCAGAAGAATGGCCACCGTCAAGGCCGACATCATGACCAGGGCCATCAGAACGGTCAAGAGGGCGATTCCGCGTTCGGAAAGTCTGCGTGCTTGAATCTGTTTTTTCATTGTCGTTTCCCCTGTTCTTTTTCTTGTCAGTAGCCTGGATTCATTTTCTGCGCAAGGCCGGCAACCGTAACCACGCGATATTGGTTGGTCTGCATGTCCCTGTGGTAGGAACGCACACGCACATTGACCAGAACCTGGTTGATGTCTCCGGTCTTGGTGCAAGCCGCCGGAGCGCAGGAGTAGGTGAAAATGGCGTCCGCGGGATTGGCCGGATCGTTCAAGACATTTTCAATGACCGGCGTCAGTTTTGCGGTGGAGTACGGGTCCGTGCCCGAGGCTTTCGGGATCATGCTGCGCATCAGCGTTCCCGTCTGGCTGCCGGCCGGCCGCACCAGCCGGTACTCGACCCACTGCACCTGGTCCTTAAAGACCACGCTGTTCGTGTCTGGATTGACCTCCAGGAGCAGGTCGAAGCCATTGGGCACGGCGCAGGTGACCGTGGGCAAGCAGGTCTGCGTGGGCAGCCCGACCAATCCCACGGAAAACATATTCTGCAAGGGCGCGGGGGCCAGTAACGGGTCGTCGGGGGTGGCCGCGTAGGTAAACGGCGAGGGATAGCCCGCTCGATGGATGTCCCGGATGATCAGGTCCACGCTGTTACGGACCTCCTGGAACACCGGCGTGAAATCCTGCTCGGCCGTAACCCGATACTGGGAATCACGCAACAGCTGGAACATCGTTGTCATAATCGTTCCAAGAATCGCCATGGACACCAGCAGTTCGATCAGCGAAGCGCCACGCGACTTGTTTTTATTTATGCGCATGAAGTTCTCCTAGTAGGAAACCAACAGATTGAGCGTCAGGGGCGTCATCGAACGCACATTGCTCTTTGCCGCGATGCTGATGCGCTTGGTCACCGGCCGGACGACGCCCCGCTCATTGCCGTACACCGTCAACACGCTCCAGCGGATGTCAAAAGTTCTTCCACTCATGATGCGCTTCTTGGAATGCCCCGGCACGGTGCAGGGCACGCTGAAATCGATGGCATTGCCAGCCATGGGGCATCCGGTCTGCACGGAAGCAGGAGCAATCCCTAACCCCGGAGAGGGCGGCGCCGCGGCCCCCAGATAGATCAAATCCCCGTCTTGATCCACGAAGTTGTAATGGCCCAGGGCCAGCCCCGCGTTCTGGACTGCCATGGGCTGTCTGGCCATCTGTTCCAGTTCTTTCTGGGCCGCGATCACCGCCTGGCTGCTGGCGAGATTCCGCGCGTCCAGGTCCAGAGCCGTCGGCACCACTTGCGCCAACGCCACGACTCCAACAATCAAAACGAGCATCGCCACCAGCACTTCCACCAGGCTGAAACCAGCCTGTGCCTTGCGCTGAACTTCATTGCGCACACGTCCGCACCGAGCTACGACCATGGGATCGGCCTCCCTTACCGGATTTAAGTACTACAACTTTTGCTTAGAAAGTACTGGAACCTAAGTTAAGATTTAATAGTGCATTCGTTTGGCCATTCCAGGTGGAAACATATTAACAGTTGTATTTACAACAACTTACGAAAATCCTGGGTAGATGGTTGTGCTCGGTCGCAGCGTAGATTGTCATTTTCCAATGTCCGAAAATGTCACATAGTCGTTACCTGTCTTCTCGCGATCGGCCTGGAAAGCGTTACTACCCGGTATGTTCTCTGATACCGAACGCAGCAGCAGCCGCATTCTTAAAGCAAGGCCAGTCTCCTGCGTAAGGATTGAACCGAGCATGGCGCAAAAAAGAAGCCGCTTTCGCCGGGCTCGAATGGGCCAGGCAAAAACGGCTTTCCGCGGATCGAGTTTTTTCTTTCCGGTTCTCTGAAAAACCACTTCGGCAAGAAAACAGAACGTGGCCAATTCGAGACGAAAGTGCCGCAGGAAAATCCGGCACGTTCGTCCGATTGATGAGCAATCGCGTGTGCGCACACGCGATTGCTCCCGGGGCCCGAGCAGCTCGTAATACGCTCAGACCAAACGGCCACTAGCTATTACTGAAGACTACGCATTTGGAGTACCAGTCGCTGGACTGGCCATAACTCCTTCTCTATCTGTGTAGTAAAACGATTTGGCGCAGAGTTTTTCGGAGAAAGCTTTTCGGCGCGGGTAGAAAGGAAACAATTTTAGTAAAGCAGCGTCCGCACGGAGCGGAAAACAGATATGGAAGAGCCGGGATTCAGCGTTTGGCGGAGTAGCCCTCCAGGCTCCAAACGTCCTGGGCGTCATCGTGGCGGAGAATGTAGCGGTCCTCATCGGGAGTGCGCACGCGGAAGAATGTGGCGCCGGGGGAATACCATTTGTCTTCCACCTCGGAAACCTCGAAAGTGCGCCCGGCGAGGACGAAACTGCGGGGGCGCTCATCGCCGCGATAGCCGGCGTAGCATTGCACGAGCAGAAGCGTTGCAGGTTTGGGTGTTGCGGGCACTGGCTCTGCCTTTCAATCCGCGGAGCGGAGTTTGCGATGGCGCGCGGAGGATTCCGCGTTCCAGGCGGCGCCGAGAAAAATGACGGAAGCGGAGATCTGCATCCACAGGAGCAGGCCGATGGCCGCCGCCAGGCCGCCATAGACTACACCATACTGCATTTTACGCACGTAGGTGCCGAAAATCACGTCCACCAGCCACCACAGCAGGGTGGCCAGGATGGCACCGGGCAGCACGCCGCGCAGGGTGCGTTCGGCGGGGCGAGCCATGCGATAGATGATGGTCAGGGCGATAATTCCCAGCAGGATGGCGATGAGCTGAAAGAAGACGGTCCAGTCGGCGCGCAGGAGGCTGCTCTGGCCGAAGTGAGCGGCCAGCCAGTGGCGCAAAGGGCGCCCCAGGACGCCGAGAATCGCAGCGGAGAGCATAGGAACCATGGTGACGACCAGAAGGAGCAAGCCGCGGACGAGGCGCTTGTGAAAGGCCATGCGCTGCGGGTCGTCATAGATCACGCGAATTCCATCCATGAGCAGCATCATCACTTGAGAGCCGGCCAGCAGGGTTCCGGTCCATCCGAGCAGGAACCAGCGCCAGGCGTCCGGTCCGCGCTTGACCAGAAACTCGGAGACGATTTGCTGGCTATCCGGTGGAAGCATTTTGGTGAAATCGCGGATGAGTTCGAGGAGGTTGGCACGGCCGCCGACGGGAGTGGTGGCCAGGGCAATGGCCATGAGGAGTGTGGGGAAAAAAGCCAGGAAAAGATTGAAGGCAATGGCCTGGGAAAGGGTCGCGCAGCGAGGAAAGACGCGCCGCAGCGTGCGGTAAGCGCGGGTCGCTATCCTGGCGGTAAATCGCATGGAAAGCAGTATACCGGGCAATGCGCATAGGCCAATGCGCAAATGCCCTCATCTTGCCGGGGAATGTGCCGCAGCGTACACTGTTCGAGTTCATCTCATTTTGCGAGGAGATTTGTCCTGAGCGCAAAGCCAAGAAGCAACAACCCGACCTCCTGCGCAGCGCCCCGGCGGCTGGCCTGGGGCCGGCGAATCGCCATCC
This sequence comes from Terriglobia bacterium, assembly GCA_020072805.1. Classification (GTDB taxonomy): domain Bacteria; phylum Acidobacteriota; class Terriglobia; order Acidiferrales; family UBA7541; genus Acidiferrum. The sequence continues at coordinate 88,403 of JAIQGC010000004.1, read as the reverse complement.
TGCTGGCCTGTGGGGCCTTTCTGGGATTCAGCGGGGAGAAGGCTCCCGCGCAGGTGCCAGCGCCGGCGGAGAGCGTGGAATGGAAACAGGTGGTGATGGGCATCGTGAAGCTGAACAACGAGCCGCCGAGATCCTGGAACATGTACTACAGCGGGAAGCGCGGATGGCTGATGCTGCGGCTTTGGAAACGGTATCTTCTGGTGGGGCTCAGGGAGGAGGAAGTGTACGACATTGATCCGCAGAGCTTTACGCTGAAGGGCGAGACGCTGCTGTGGAACAACCCGGAATTTCCGGACAATCCCCTGCCCACACGCGAATGGAACGAGCGCGACATCGGGCCCATGCACCGCATCCGCTTCCGGCTGGGCAAGGACGGGCATATCCTGGAACTACAGATTCCGCTGAAGCTCAACGGGCGGCCGATGTATTGATGTGATGAAGAGACCGGCGCGTGCGCCCGCGGCACGCTATTTTCGGTAGACCCCGTACAGCCAGGGAATGCCCAGCGCGCCGGGCATCACGCCCACCACCACGGCATCGCCATCGCGGAAGCGCGCGAAATCATCGGGTTCCGCCGCCAGGCGCTCGAGGCGATGGCTTTCCCGCCAGGAATAGACCATCAGACGCCGGCTTCCACGCACCAGTCCTTTCATTTCAAATCGGCTCACGACACTGGTGGGGTGAAACTCCGGCTTGCCGCGATCCAGGCGGCCATTGAGGAAGAGGGCCGCGCCCAGTACCCAGGGCAAAGGGGTAAGTCCGAAGAAGATGCGCTTGAGAAGTTCGACGTCCTGGTGGGCGCGAGTCCTGCGGTCAATCAGAACGACCAGGAAAATGGCCAGAAAGAAGAGAGTGCCGAAGAAAACCAGCATGGCGTCGAGATCGAGGGGAGGATAGAGCTGGCTGAGGAAGGGGAAAAGCAGAGAGCCGGGAAGAAACACGAGGGTGTGCACGATGAGGCGGCGGCGCAGGACCACTTCGGCAGCCTCCTGGGTGAGGCCGCAGGCAGGGCACAGCACCGCGGCGCGCTCGGCGCCGCATGCAGGGCAGCGGTTCATGGGCGCTGCCGGGAAAGAGCCTGGACAAAACCCAAATAGCGCTCGCGCAGGCCGTTCTCCGGCAGGTCCACACTGACGCCCATGCCGCAGCCGGGCTCGACGCGACGCACAAAACAGTCCACTTGCACCGGTTCCTCCAGAAACAGGCGCGCGCGGAATCCCGCGCCCACCCACAGCGGATCGGACACTTCGATGAACATGCCGCTGGCGCTGACGTCGCGGATGCGCCCGTGCAGCAGGGCCGAACCCCATTCCATTTCCAGCCGCGTGTCGCAGCCGAAGCGCGGCGCGTGCCGCCGCTCCGTCTGTCGCGAAGCCTTGATCACACGTTTGTTTCCCTGGTCCACGGGCGCCCTCGCTTCAACTTGCCATTTGCGCGTGATGCTACGAATTGCCGGCGCGGCTGTCAAGGAAGATAGAGACCCCTGGACCTATAAGAGACACCGGGCGGAAAGATTATGTTCCCGGAGCAAGCGGATTGGTCTAGGTTTGCGAAGGCGATTCCGGGATCGGTTTGGAGGAGGGGGGAGCGAGCCGGCGGGCAATTTCGGCCTGCAGATAGTTGCGCAGGGAGTCCGCGAGCAGGCCGGGAGCGACAAGCTCGCGGAGGTCGCCGAGGGTGATGTGCGGGAGGAAACCGAGGACCACGGCCAGAGGGGAACGCGGATGGCGGACAATGGCGATGCGCACATTGTAGAAGACGGACCAGCGGCGATGGCGGGCCACCGCGACGATGACAGCCTCCGGCAGCTTTTCGTGGGAGAGCGCCTTGAGGAGATGGCCTTCGTTCAGGTAGGGATTATCCAGGACGACTTCGAGAATCCGGGGATGACCTTCGGCGAGCAGCGTGGCGGCGAGGCGTCCGGGACCGCGCCGCGCCAGAGTCACTTTCTGCCCCAGAGGCAATTGGGGAAGGCGGGCAAGGAGTTGCTCTTCGGCTTTGATCTTGAGTTCGGCTTTGGCGGAGACGGAGAGGGTGAACTGCACCAGGTCCATGAGATAGAGATCGCGGAGGAGGCGCAGGCAGACCAGGCGGGGCACCTGGGAATGAAAGACAATGGCGCGCTTGATGCGGTAATTTTTCAGCAGGAAGCGGCGGCGGGCGACTTCTTCGAGAATTTCGCCGGAAAGATCCTTGCGTTCGAGGAGAAGAAGGAGATGGGCCTCGTTGAAGGCGGGATTCTGAAGGATGGCGCGCAGCACTTCCCCGTCGGGATGGTGGACCATCGCGGAGAGTTCTTCGGCGCTGGCCGTCAGAGCGCGTTCGCGGATTGTGTTCGAGTCATCCATCAACGATGGTCCGCCGTGGCCGGTTTTTCCACCGACAATTGCAGTGCCAGGAGCGCCGCGGCTTTGCCGGCGGAGCGTGGCAAGGGGACGATGGTGGCCTGGGGCACCTCCTGGCGCAACAGTTCGTCCAGAAGCTGATCGAAAAAATCGGCGCGGCCGCAGAGGCCTCCGGTTTTCCCCAGGCGAAAGGGAGCGCCGGCGAGAGCGAGCCGCGCGGCGAGATCGGCGGCCAGACGGGCAAGCTGCCCGGCGGCCTCGCGGAGCAGGCTTTGCGCCAGAGGATCGCCCGCGTCCGCGGCCTGGAGCACGACGCGGCAAACGCGCGGATATGTATCGTCAACGGCGTCGGGTGCAATGGATTGCAGGTCGCGCCAGGAGGGGAAGGCCAGTTCGTGGAGGATGGCGCGTTCGAGAGCCGAATCGGCATGGGCGGCTTGGCGTTCGCGCAGGAGCGCCGCGATGGCTTTGCGCCCGATGTCCTGCGCGCTGCCCTCATCTCCGGTGAACGCGCCGTGACCTCCGCCGCGCAGCACGCGCCCCGCGGCGTCGCGCCCGATGGCGGCGGAGCCGGTGCCGGCGACCAGCACCAGCGCGGGGCCGGGTTCCATCGCGGCCAGGGCCGCATCGAGATCGGTGATTACCCGGACTTTCGAATCGGGATAGACGTGAAGGAGTTGGGCGCGCACGGCTTCGGCCAAGTCCAGGCGGCCGGCTCCGGCGAGTGCGGCGACGATGGCCAGCAGGTCGCGCGGAACCGCTTGCGCCAGCCGCAACGCTTCTTCCACCGCCACGCGCAGTGCGGCCACCGCGGGCCCGACGCCACAACGAAACGGGTTGGACGCGCCCGAGCGGCTGCGCGCGAGGACGCGCTGTTGCTCGTCCATCAGCACGCATTCCGTTTTTGTTCCGCCGCCGTCCAAGCCGATCACGCAGCGCATGGAAAAAGAATAATCCAGAACGGGGCGGAATGGCGCACTTCCCGCGGCGGGCGTTGCCCAATGACCGACGGGGGTAAAGCTTCGCTTGACGGGCACGGCGCGGGCCTTCTATCCTCATCGCACTTTGCATGCGAATTCACTGGATGGATCTGGCCATCGTCGTCGTTTATCTGCTGGGGGTCACGGCGCTGGGGATGCGCTTCCGGCGCGGGCAGAACAGCGTGCGCGACTATTTTCTGGGAGGGCGCACGGCGCCGTGGTGGGCGCTGGCGTTTTCCATCGTGGCCACGGAGACGTCCACGCTAACGATCATCGGCACGCCGGCAATTTCCTACGCCGGCAATATGGCGTTTCTGCAGCTGGTCTTCGGCTATCTGCTGGGGCGCGTGCTGATTGTTTTTTTGCTGCTGCCCGGCTATTTCCGCGGGGAATATTTTACGGCGTACGAACTGATTCAGAAGCGCTACGGCGAGCGTATGCGCGCGGTGGCCGCCAGCACATTCCTGGTGACGCGGGCGGTGGCCGAAGGCGTGCGCGTCTCGGCGATCGCGCTGGTAGTCAGCGTGGTGCTGGGAACCTCCGAGCGCCTGGCGGTCTTTATCGTTATCACGCTCACGATTATTTATACGTTCGAGGGCGGGATGAAGGCGGTGATCTGGACCGACGTGGCCCAGCTCATTCTGTATATGACCGGCTCGGCGGTGACTTTCCTGCTGCTGCTGCACCGGATTCCCGGCGGATGGCATGAAGTGACCCAAGCGGCCGCGGCGGCGGGAGGCAAGCTGGGCATTCTGACTTTTTCGTGGCACCCGTCAGCGGAATTCACGATCTGGTCGGGCCTGATCGGAGGCGCGTTCCTGACCATGGCCAGCCACGGCACGGACCAGACGATTGTGCAGCGGCTGCTGGCGGCGCGCGACCAGCGCGAAAGCCGCCGCGCGCTGCTGGCCAGCGGCGTGATCGTCCTATTTCAGTTCACGCTCTTCCTGCTCGTCGGCGTGCTCCTCTTCGTTTTCGCGCAGCACTGGCCGCTGCTGGGGCCCGGCGAGCGCGCCGACCGCATCCTGCCGCTCTTCCTGGTGCGCGAGATGCCCGTGGGGCTGGCCGGGCTGCTGCTGGCGTCGATTCTGGCGGTGGCCATGTCCAACGCCAGCGGCTCGCTGAATTCGCTGGCGGCTTCGAGCGTTTTTGATTTTGCGCGGCTACGCGGGATGAACACCGATCCGGCGCGGTTTCTGCGGCTTTCGCGCTGGATGACGCTGGCGTGGGGAGCGGTGCTGCTGTGCTTCGGGATGGTGAGATGGGGACCGCTGCTCAAGGCTGGGCTGACCGTGGCTTCCATTTCTTTCGGCAGCTTGCTGGGGCTTTTCTTGCTGGGCACGTTTGACCGGCGGTCCACGGCCAACGGAGCGCTCGCCGGAATGTTCAGCGGACTGGCGGCGACGCTCGGCCTATACTTCTTCACGCCCGTGGCCTTTACCTGGTACGTTCTGGCGGGGGCCACAGTGACCTGCGCAGTGGGCGCGGCGGCGAGCCGCCTGGCATCGGCGCGCGAGAATAGTTTTTCGGGAGACGGAAAGGCATGAGCGAAAAGCGGCTGGAACTGGTGCGCGGCCTGGGCCCGTGGGCTTCCGGAGCCATCGTCGTGGGCACGATGATCGGCACGGGAATTTTCCTGAAGCCGGCGGAGATGGCCCGCGAAGGGCGCTTCGTCAGCGTGGTCTTCGCCGCGTGGATCGTCGGCGGGATACTTTCGCTCTTTGGCGCGCTCTCCTATGCGGAACTGGGCGCGGCCATTCCCGAGGCCGGCGGCGAATACGCCTACCTGCGCCAGGGCTTCGGACCCGTGTGGGGATTTTTGTTCGGCTGGATGCACTCGACGGTGGGGCGGACGGCTTCGGCGGCTTCCATCGCCGCGGGGCTGATGCGATTTCTGGGTTTCCTGATTCCCGCGGTGGCTACGCCGATTTTTACGGTGCATCTGGCCATCCCCGGATTGACCGGATGGATTCCGCCGTATGAATTTGTTTTCACCTGGGCGCAGCCGCTGGCGGTTTTCTGGCTGGCGGTGATGACCGGAGTAAATTATCTTGGCGTGCGTCTAGGCGGCGGCGTGCAGGTGGCGCTGACGCTGATTAAAGTTGTCTCCGTGATCGTGGTGATCGGCGTGGCTTTGTTTGCGCCGGCGCATGGCGGGCAAGCGCACGATCCGCTGTGGCCGACGGCGCTCGACAGCGGCGTGCTGCGGGCGTTTCTGGCGGCGCTGGCCGCGGCGCTGTGGGCCTATGACGGCTGGGAGGATTTGAATCTGGTCGGCTCGGAAGTGGAAAATCCGCAGAGGAATATGCCGCGGGCGCTGGTGGGCGGGGTGATTCTGGTGGGGGCAATCTACATGCTGTTCAGCGCGGCCACGCTGCACGTGCTGCCCTTCGCGGATGTGGCCGCTTCGCAGCATGTGGCTTCGGACGTGGTGCAGCGCGTGGCGGGAAGCGGCGCGGCGCTGTGGATCACGCTGGCCATGGCCGTTTCCGCGCTGGGCTCGATGAACTCCTCGATTTTGAGCGGGGCGCGCGTACCTTATGCCATGGCGCGCGACGGCGTTTTTTTTCGCATTGCCGGCGGCATCCACCCGAAATTCCGCACGCCCGGCCGCGCGCTGATTTTCCAGGGCGTGCTGGCCGGCGCCATGGCGCTTACCGGGACGTTCGAGGAGCTGACCAATCTGTTCATCTTCGCGGGATGGATTTTTTACGGCTTGGCGGTAGTGGCGCTGTTCCGCCTGCGGAAAATCGAGCCGGACATGCCGCGGCCCTATCGCTGCTTCGGCTATCCGTGGGTTCCGGGACTGTTCGTCGCGGGAGCGCTGGCGCTAACGGTGAGCCTGTGGCTGGACCGACCGGGGCGGTCTTCGATCGGGCTGCTGATCATTCTCGCGGGGCTGCCGTTTTACCGCTATTGGAGACGCAGGGCAGATTCTGTCTGAAATCTTACCCGGCCGATAATGCGCAATATTTATTTGTAGAGGAAATATTTGCGGCGCATGGTTTCGAACGCGGCCAAATCGTCGGCCCAGCCGCGCACGATCTCTTCCGGCTTCGCGCCATCTTCCAGCAATTTCACCGTGGACTCATTGCCCAGCAGGAGCAGGAGTTTGGCGGGGTCGAACTGTTCGGGATAGAGATTGCGCAGCGCGGTGGCGATTTCGATGCCCATGCGCAGGGGGCGGGCCGCGGAGCGATTGCTCACGCGCACGGAGACGCCGCTGCAGCGCCGGCCCGTAAACGGCCCCTCCGCAGGGACGAATTGCATTGGCTTAAAATTCAGCCCCGGCAGGTCGCGGGCGTTGAGGGCATCGGCCACGCGTTCGCCGTCCATCCAAGGGGCGCCGAATTCCTCGAAGGGCGCTTCGGTTCCGCGACCCACGGAAACGCCGGCATTCTGCAAAATTTCGAGGCCGGGATAGAGCACCGCGCCCTTGAGGGTACGCAGGGCCGGCGAAGGAGGAATCCAGCGTATACCGGTATTGTCGAAGTATTCGGCGCGGCGCCAGTTGCGCATGGCGATGACGTGCAGATCGCAATGAATTTTATTTTCCTCGTTGAAGAGCTGCGCCAGTTCGCCGATGGTCAGCCCATAGCGCACCGGGAGCGGGAAATATCCCACGAAGCTGGTCTTGTCCTTATCCAGCAGCGGCCCTTCGACCACTTCCCCGCCCAGCGGATTGGGGCGGTCGAGAACATAGAAGGCAATGCCGCGTCTGGCGGCCGCTTCCATGCAGTAGGCCATGGTCGTCGTGTAGGTGTAGAAGCGCACGCCGGCATCCTGAATATCGAAGACCAGGGCGTCCAGGCCCTCGAGCATTTCATCGTCGGGGCGGCGGCTCTCGCCATAGAGGCTGTAAATGGGAAGCCCGCTCGCAGGGTCTTTCGTGGAATTCACTTTTTCATCGGCGTGTCCGGCGATGCCGTGTTCCGGGCTGAAGAGGGCCACCAATCGCACGCCCGGCGCTTTTTTCAGCAACTCGATGGCCGTGCGTCCCTGCGCGTCCACGCCGGTGTGATTGGTTATCAGGCCCACGCGCTTGCCCCGCAGCGGCGCGAATTTCTCCGCGGCAAAGACGTCCAGGCCGGTCTGCGTCTGCACGCCGTGAGCGCGGCTGCGGCGCGGCTTGGCGGCGGGACGGCGGTTCTTAGCCGCCGCAAGCGCCGCCGCGGGCGGCAGCAGCGCCAACCCCGCCAGCAGGCAGAAAAGAAATCGTATCGTCCGGCGCATGGAGTTCCCCTGGTTCCTCATCTTTTTCCTGTCCTCCAAAAACGGGCGCTCCCAATGATATGCTGGAACTCTATCATTGGCACTTCGTTGTGAGCGCAAAAGCCGTATGTTATATACAAACGCGTAGCTGGAAGGGTTAACGGGGGCTGATGCACCGGGGGACACACCTACAATGAGAGGACGAACCGCCGGGGCGCTGCTTCTCCCCTTGCTGATTCTCATGACCAACAACGCACGCAGCCAGAGCAAACCACAGAAAAAAACTTTCCGCGCCGAAACGCGCAAGACCGCGCCGGAGACTCACGCGCTCACCCCCGCCGCGCGGAAATGGGTGGAGGCGACGCTGCGCAAGATGAGCCTCGATGAAAAAATCGGGCAGCTTCTCTTCACCACTTACCACGGCACGCTGGTGGCCACCGATCGCGCCGCTTACGCTCAACTCGAGGAAGACGTCAAGCAACTGCACGTCGGCGGGTTGATCAACATCACCGTGGGCTCGCCGCTGGGGATCGTGAAGAGCCAGGCGTACCCAACAGCGGTGCTGGCCAACCAGTTGCAGGGCCTGGCCAAGGTTCCCCTGCTGATCGGGGCGGATTTCGAACGCGGCACCGCCATGCGTCTCGACGAGGGGACTTCTTTCCCCATGGCCATGGCGATCGCCGCCGCGGGCCGCCCGGAGGACGCCTACACCGCGGGCAAGGTGACCGCGCTGGAAGCGCGCGCCGTGGGGGTTCACTGGGTGTACGCGCCGGACGCCGACGTGAACAGCAACGCGCAGAATCCCATCATCAATACACGCTCGTTCGGGGAAGACCCGGCGCGCGTTTCCGAGTTCGTCACGCAATTCATCCGCGGCGTGGAAGACAACGGAGCCCTGGCCACCGCCAAGCATTTTCCTGGCCACGGCGACACCGCCATGGATTCCCATCTCGACCTGCCGGTGGTTTCCGCGGACAAGGAGCGGCTCGATCATCTCGAACTGGTTCCCTTTCGCGCGGCGCTTGCCGCCGGAGTGAGCAGCATCATGACCGGGCACCTGGCCGTGCACGCTCTCGAGCCCGATGCGGACACGCCCGCGACGCTCTCCTCGAACATACTGACCGGGCTGCTGCGCCAGCAGATGGGCTTCGACGGCTTGATCGTCACCGACGCCATGGACATGGGCGGAGTGACCGTGCGCTACACTCCGGGGGAAGCGGCGGTGCGCGCGGTGCTCGCCGGAGCGGACTGCATCCTGATGCCGCCGGTGCCGGAAGCCGCGTTTAAATCGCTGAAGGCCGCGGTGGCCTCGGGGCGGATTCCGCGGCAGCGCATCGAGGAATCCGTCCGGCGCATACTGAGCGCCAAGGCCCGCCTGAATCTGCACAAGAACCGCATGGTGGACGTGGCCGCGCTCAACAGCCACTTCGCTCTGGCGGAGTTCGAGCGCGCCGCGCAGAACATCTCCGACCGTGGCGTTACCCTGCTGCGCGACAGCGAGCGCCGCCTGCCGCTGGATGCCACCAAGCCGCTGCGCGCGCTGCTGCTGGCGGCCTACAGCGATCACGAGCCCTATCCTGGCGAGGACCTGGAGCGCGAACTGCGCACGCGCGTGGATTCGCTCACCACCTTGCGCATGGACACGAAATTCGTCAAAGCCTCGACGCTCAAGCTGCCTCCTGCGGATTCCTACGACATCGCCATCGTGGCCCTGTTCGTCCGCGTCAGCGACCGCAAGGGCAATGTGGACGTCCCCGCGGACCAGGCTGCGCTGGTGCAGCAGGCGTTCACCAGCGGCAAGCCGGTGGTCTGCCTGGCCTTCGGCAGCCCCTACCTGATCGAAAAATATCCGCAGGCGCAGACCTGGCTGGCCACCTTCGGCATCAGCGACGTGGCGCAGATATCCGCGGCGCGAGCGCTGTTCGGGCAGATTCCCGTCACCGGCCATCTGCCGGTGAGCATTCCGGGCGCGAATCTGAAGGCCGGTGACGGCATTCAGCTTCCCGCCACGGCCATGACCATCCAGCCGATGGACGTGCGCACCGAGGCGCAACTGCGGCCCGCTTTCGATGTCATGGAACGCGCCGTCGCGGAGAAGGCTTTTCCCGGAGCGGTGCTGGCCGTGGGCTATCGCGGGAAAGTCACCGTGCACGCGTTCGGCAAGCTGAGCTACGAAGCGGGGGCCGCGCCGGTGGCCGCGGACACGATTTACGATATCGCTTCGCTGAGCAAAGCCGTCAGCACGACGACGCTGACGGCGCGCCTCGCCGAAGGCGATTTTCCCGTTCCTCTCGATCTCGATCTGCCCATTGCGCGCTTTCTGCCCGAATGGAAGACCGGCCCGCAGCCCGAATGGCGCCAGCGCGTGACCGTGCGCCACCTGCTGACGCACACCTCCGGTCTGCCCCCGTTCAAGGAATACTGGCGCACCTCGAAGAGCAAGAACGAAACGCTGGCGAAGATTTTCGCGGAGCCGCTCGAATACGAACCCGGCACGAAAACTCTCTACTCCGACCTGGGCATCATCCTGCTGGCGGAAATTATCGAGCGCCTCACCGGAGAGCCGCTCGATGCGCTGGCCCGCCAGGATGTTTTCGCGCCGCTGGGGATGAAGGACAGCCAGTACAATCCGGCGAAAAAACTGTGGCCGCGCATCGCTCCGACCGAATTCGATGCGCAACTGCGCCACCGCCTGGTGCGCGGCGAAGTCCACGACGAAAACGCCTTCGCCATCGGCGGCGTCTCCGGCCACGCCGGCGTCTTCAGCACCGCCCCGGACCTGGCCGCCTTCTGCCAGATGCTGCTGAACGGCGGCAGCTACGCGCACCGCCGTTTGCTGCGCCGCTCGACCGTCACGCAGTTCACCACGCCGGAAAAACTTTCCGGCGGCACGCGCACACTGGGCTGGATGGTGCCCACGGAAAACTCCTCGGGCGGCCATTTTCTTTCCAAACACAGTTTCGGGCACACCGGTTACACCGGCACGTCCATCTGGATCGATCCCGACCGGCAGCTCTTTGTGATCCTGCTGAGCAACCGCGTGCATCCCACGCGCGAAAATCAGAAAATCGCCGAAGTGCGCCCCGCCGTGCATGACGCGGTGATCCAGGCGCTGGGCCTGGCCGCGCCGGCTTCCCCGCAGGGTTCGCGTTGAGCGCGTGCTGCGCGGCTACGCCCGGCAACCCGCCTCAACAAATAGGTAAAGGTGACCATTTCCGCACGCCATCCCGACGCCGCGCCCGCGCGTCCGCTCTTTCCGTGGGTATAATGCGGCGATGCCTCCAGCCATGAGAGAAAAGCGGCGCACCGAAGGCCGCAATCCCGCTTCGCGCGGGCTCGACCGCATGTCCGCCGCGGCCATTCTGCGGGTGATGAACCGCGAGGACGCAAAGGTAGCACGCGCCGTGGGCCGGGAGATTCCCGCCATCGCCCGCGCCGTGGACGCCATCGTGAAATCGCTGCGCGGCGGCGGAAGGCTTTTCTACGCGGGCGCGGGCACCAGCGGACGGCTGGCCGTGCTGGATGCAGCGGAATGTCCGCCCACCTTCGGCATTTCTCCCAAACTCGTGCAGGCGCTGATCGCCGGCGGAAAACGCGCCATCACCGGCGCCGTGGAAGGGGCTGAAGATGACGCCGCCGCAGGGGCGCGCGAACTGAAGCGCAGAAAACTCGGCGCGCGCGACGTTGTGGTGGGGATCGCCGCCAGCGGCGGCACTCCTTTCGTCCTGGGGGCCATCGCCTACGCCAAAAAGCGCGGGGCGGCGACCGTGGCCGTCACCGCCAACCGCAATTCCCCGCTGGCCCGCGCCGCGCGCATCTGCATCGTGCCGGAAACCGGGCCGGAGGTGATTGCCGGGTCCACGCGGCTGAAGGCCGGGACGGCGCAGAAGCTGGTGCTGAATATGCTTTCCACCGCCGCATTGGTGCGGCTGGGCCATGTGTACGATAATTGGATGATTGATGTGGCGCTGACCAACCGCAAGCTGCGCGCGCGCGGCGTGCGCATCCTGGCCGAGGCTGGCAGCTGTAAAACGCCCGCTGCGGAGAAGGCCTTGCGGCTGTGCGGGAACGAACTGCGCGCGGCGCTGGTGCTGCTCAAGCGCGGCGGGACGCCGGCGGAAGCGCGGGGGCGCCTGCGCCGCGCCGGCGGCAATCTGCGGCGGGCACTGGGCGAATAAGGGAGCGAAGGGCAACGCATGGACAACTTTCTGATACGCGGCGGCAAGCCGCTGCACGGCACGGTAAGGATCAGCGGGGCCAAAAACTCCGCGCTGCCGGTGATGGCCGCGGCGCTGCTGACCACCGAACCCGTGAAGCTGCACAATCTTCCCCGCGTGCGCGACATCATCACCATGGGCAAGCTGCTCGCGCACATGTCCGCGCACGTCGTCACCAACGAATTTCCCGGCACCGACTACACCATCGAAGCGCAGACGGTGAGCGACGCGGAAGCTCCTTACGAACTGGTGCGCACCATGCGCGCCTCCATCCTGACGCTGGGGCCGCTCGTCGCCCGCCTGGGCAAGGCCCGTGTTTCCCTTCCCGGCGGCTGCGCCATCGGCGCCCGCCCGGTAGACCTGCACCTGAAGGCGCTGGAGAAAATGGGCGCGGTGATCACCACCAGCCACGGCTACGTGGAAGCGGCTGTGCCCAAGAACGGCCGGCTGAAAGGCGCGCACATCGTCTTCGAGAAAATTACCGTGACCGGCACGGAGAATATCCTGATGGCCGCGGCGCTGGCCGAGGGCGAAACCATTCTGGAAAACTCCGCGCGCGAGCCGGAGGTCACCGATTTGGTGGAACTGTTGCGCAAGATGGGGGCGCACATCGAAGGCGACGGCACTTCCACGCTGCGCATTCGCGGCGCGGAAAAGCTGCGCGGCGCCGAGCATTCCGTCATTCCCGACCGCATCGAGGCCGGCACGTTTCTGGTGGCCGGGGCCATCACCGGCGGAGATCTCCTGCTGACCCATTGCGATGCCGAGCATCTCGGCGCGGTCATCGAAAAACTGCGCCAGACGGGCGTGCGCATTGACACGGACACGCCGGGGCAGATGCGCGTGCGCCCCGCGGAGAAACTGGTGGCCGCGGACATGACCACCGAGGAGTATCCCGGCTTCGCCACGGACATGCAGGCGCAATACATGGCCCTGGCCACGCAAGCCGAGGGCGCTTCGGTGATCACCGAGACAATTTTCGAAAACCGCTTCCTGCACGCCAGCGAGATGATGCGCATGGGCGCCAACATCTCCATCGACGGCCGCCGAGCCGTCGTCCGCGGGCCCGCCGCGCTCACCGGCACGACCATCATCGCCTCCGACCTGCGGGCCAGCGCGTCACTGGTTCTGGCCGGGCTGGTGGCCCAGGGCGAAACGCTGATTGATCGCGTCTACCACATTGACCGCGGCTACGAGCACATCGTCGAAAAACTTTCCGACCTCGGCGCCGATATCCGGCGCGTCCACGCGCCGACGTCCTGAACCGGGATCGCCCGCGCGAAATCCTACTTCGAAGAGAGATTCATCGCTCATAAGAACCATGAGCGATGGGGCAGCGGTTCCTCCGCTCCGGGACGGCGAAATGCGCCGTCCCTCCGGTCGGAATGACCACTTTATTTCTTGCCCTGAAATGTTTGATTAGGGAAGTTCCCGATGAAGGATGGCTATTTGCCGGTATCGGCGCCATGGAAGCCGATGCGCTTCATCGGCCGCCACACAAAGTCCTTGCGGAAGTACTGCCAGAAGCCCTGCAGCCGCCAGACCAGATACATCTGCCGATAAGGGAAATGTTCGAAGAAGCAGTAGAGCACCAGGCGGATCACGTCCCGCCAGTCGTTATAGCGTTTGTAGGTGATCTCTTCCTGCATCACCGCACCGATGGAGATCATGGTACCGAAGGCGTAGCCGTAGATCAGAAACTGAATGAAAAATTCCCTGCTGAGCACTCCCAGGACCGCCGCGAGAATGATCGTGGTGTAGCCCACCAGTTCGACCACCGGCGCCAGCAGCTCGAAGATCCACATGTAGGGCAGGCCGATGGAGCCCAGCCGGCCGTAGGTGCGCCGGAAAAGCATGTCGCGGTTGGGCCAGAGCACGTCGAGCAGGCCCTTGTGCCAGCGGGCCCGCTGGCGCGCGAGCGAGCGCAGGTCGGAAGGCACCTCGGTCCAGCACACCGGGTCGGGCACGAAGCTGATGCGGTAATCCATCTTCTGTTCGAGCAGGTAGCGGTGCATCCGCGTCACCAGATCGAAATCCTCGCCGATGGCATTGGTGCGGTAGCCGCCCACGGCGCGCACCAGGTCGCGCCGGAAAATCCCGAACGCTCCCGAAATAATGTTGAGCATGTTGCCCGCCGCCCAGGCCTCCCGCCCGATCAGGAAGGCGCGCAGGTATTCGATCACCTGGAGCACTTCCAGCCAGCCCTTGGGCAGGCGCACTTCGGTCAGCTGGCCGTCGCGCACGCGCGAGCCGTTGAGCACGCGCACAATGCCCCCGGCGGCGACGACGCGCCGCGGATCGGCCAGGATGGGCACCATGATGCGCAGGAGCGAATCGCGTTCGAGGATGGAGTCGGCGTCCACCACGCACACATAAGGCTTGGTGGCGGCGTTCAGCCCGGCATTCACCGCGTCCGCCTTGTTCCCCCCGGGCTCCTTGTCCACCACCAGCAGGCGCGGCTCGTTCTGGCTCATATAGACGCCGCGCACCGGGGCCGAGTGCAGCTCGGGGAGGTAGAGCACGTCGGCGGGACGCAATTGGAAATGCTCGCGGAGGACTTCCAGGGTTCGGTCGGCGGAACCGTCGTTGATGATGATCAGTTCGAGTTCGGGATAATCGAGCGCGAGCAGCCCGCGCGCCGATTCAATGATCGATTTTTCCTCGTTGTGCGCCGGGGCCAGCACGGTGATGGGCGGAGCCAGGGGCGAGGTGCGCATACGCTCGAGGCGGATGCTGGCCAGGCGCCGGCGGTGGCGCAGGCTGGCGAACAGGGCGATAATCAGCAGCGCCAGATAGATCAGATTGGAGGCGAGGTAATAGACGAATAGGGTGATGTTGGAGATGGAGATGAACCGGTGCAGCATCAGGAGCCGGCCTTTCCCGGTTTCAGCGCTGTCACCGGCCGTAACTCACCCCGCGCCGCGGTGCGCATCTGCTCCTGCCCCGCTTTCAGCGCTTGCATCAGTGTGGCGGTGGCCTCTTCCCGGCGGTTGGGATCGGAAATGGCGCCAAAGAGGTGGGCGATGCCGCCGGCGCGCTCGATTTCCGAAATAATCGCATGCAGGGCGAAGCGGTCGCGCGTCTCGATCACTTTTTCGACGATCTGCTCGAGCCGCGGCCCCATATGGGCCAGCGCACCCGCGGCGCGCAGCCGCACATAACGGTTCTCGTCGCAGAGCGACTCGATCAGAATGGGAATGACCCGGGCATCCTCGATGGAGCCCAGGGCCACCACCGCCCGCAGGCGCACGAACCACTCCTTGTCCTTCACCAGTTCGCCCAGAAGCTCGAGCGCCGCCACCGGCCGCGCCACACCCAGCGCGCGCGCCGCCGAAGCCCGCACTTCCGGCAGCGGGTCCGCCGCCAGCAACAAGATATCCTCTTCCATGTCCGGGGTGGCCAGTTCACCCAGCACGCGCGAGAGCATTTCCCGCGCGCCCCCCTGCGCCTGCCGCAGGTACGGCTGCAATATTTCCGGACGCCCCTGGCAGCAGTGCAGCAGCGAATTCTGCAGCGTCAGCCCCGGCGTGCTCAATCCGCGCCCCACCACGCGGTCCATCATCTCGGTTGCCGCCGCGGCCAATCCCGTGCCACCCAGGCCGCGCACGGCGGCGACGCGCGTTTCCGGGTCCTCGTCCTCGAGCGCGCCGGCCAGCACCGGAACCACTTCCGGCGCACGCGTCCGTCCCAGCGCCACCAGCGCCCGGCGCTTTCTCCATCCGCCGTATTCGCTGGCTTCATGCATCCGCGTGGAGAGCAATCCGCTGGTGCGCAGGACATTCAACAGCCGGACAGCTTCTTCCCACTGTCCGGCGGCATGCGCCGCTTCCATCCCCTCGAAAAGCATCTCCTCGACGATCTCGCTGTCCAGCGAATGCCGGCGCCAGCTTTCCGGCGGCACCGACCCGCTCAGAATTCCTTCCCAATCCTTGCGCAGCGCGAAAACCCGCAGATCCCTGCGGTGAAAATAGCGCCGGCGCAGCCCGCGCCTCCCCAGAATGAAGAGCAGAAGCAGCGCGATGCCCACGAACGTAACTGCAATCGCCTGGAGCACAAAACGCCCCGGCGTGCCCGGCGAAATCAACACGGCCATCAGCGGCAGGTTAGAAACGCAGCCCATAACTCAGTCCAAAACTCGTTTGTGTGCGGCTCTGCGTGCGGCTCTGATAGGAGACCACCCCGCTCACGTCCTGCCGCGGCGTAAATTGAACTTTCAGGCCGCCGCCATAGGTCCGCGCGGAAAAGCTTCCCAGCTGGTCCACTTGGGCGAAATTCTCCGCGCCCACCGCGAAAAACAGGTTGCCCGTCACTTTTTCAGCCAGGGGGATGCCCAGCTTGCCTACTCCCGAAGGGCGCCATTCCGGCGCGATGC
Organism: Terriglobia bacterium; assembly: GCA_020072805.1. GTDB lineage: Bacteria > Acidobacteriota > Terriglobia > Acidiferrales > UBA7541 > Acidiferrum. Next base: position 72,277 of record JAIQGC010000004.1, on the reverse strand, counting down.
CCGCAAAGCCGCTGCGCGCCGCGATTCCGCTCAGTTGAAACGTCCAGTCGCACGGCAGGTAGAAGAGCAGCGAGGGCATGATGGTCAGCACGTGCGCGCCCTGATACCAGAACCAGTGCTGGCGGTAGGCGGCATCAATCCCGCGCAGTGCGGCATGGTCGCTCAGATGAATGCCGCGGTCCAGTTCGAAGAAAACCTCGCTGTGCGGGATGACGGCCTGATCGTTGGCCGCCGCGGCTCCGGCGGTCAGCGAAGTGCGCGGATTGAAATGGAAAGTTGCGCCCGCCGTAAACTTCCCCGCATTCACTCCAAAACGCTGCCAAGCGCCGCCGGCGAAGCTCGTGGACCACCTTTGCGTCCAGCGCGAATCCAAGCTGACGGTCTGCGTCTGTGCCGTATCCGTGTAGTTGAAAAAATCCGTGTCGTTGCCCGCTCGTAGCAGATGCCGCGGCTCCACGGGAATCGATTTCAAGCCGGCGCGGGCCTCCTCATCCTTGGGGTCCAGCCGCGCCGCCTCCGCAAACTCCTTGCGCGCCTCCGGGTAGCGCCCCAAGGCCCGCAGCGCCCGCCCCCGTTGCACCCGAATGTCGCTTCGCCGGGGGTCCAAGGCCTTCGCTTCGGTCAGCACCTTGAGCGCATCGTCAAAGCGCTGCTCTCGCGTCAGCACTACCGCCAGCCCGCTCATCAGGTCCGTGTCTTTCGGCGCACCGGCCAGCGCCAGACGGTAGTCCGCCTCCGCTTCCGGAAGGCGATTTGCCCACGTCAGCAGACGCGCCCGCCATCCCCGCGCTTCCACGTCTTGCGGCGCGGTTTCCAGTCGCTTCTCCGTAATCCGCAGCGCTTCGTCCAAATGCTGCTGCGCCACCAGGCCCTTCACCTGCTCCTGCCAATCCGCCGCCTGCTGCCCGCGCAGCGACGCTGCGGCCATCACGCAGAGCGCCAGGAGCGTGCATGCGCGCAAACTGATCCCCCGTACCCGTTTTGCATCAGTCCTCTTCAACGGATTCACGTGCTCTCCTCGTTACGCTTTCTGTCCGGTGGAGGGAACCGGACTGCGCATTCCTAAAATTCTTCGCCCCTGGGGTTCTACCTGACCCAGCCTAATCATGCCCGCGTTCTTAGGAATAGAAACTCCCCCAAAGAGTTCAAAATCATTAGCTTATGGTACTAGTACCGCACCTGTACTGCAACTCTAATCTTCACAAGACGTCATCCCCCGCAGCTTGCGCCATTCCTTCCGTTCCGCCTTAATCCATCCTGGGGCAAATCTGGTGCGGGTTGCGCGGAACAAAGTGGCAAAAAAAGGCCCGGCTAAATTTCAGCCGGGCCTTTTTTCAGTTCGAGATGCGTGGTTCAGTCAGCGGTGACAGTTCCGGTTTCCTTCTGCTGCTTCTCGCGGGCTTCCTTGATGAGAGCCTTGCGGGAAAGGCGGACCTTGTTGCCCTCGATGGCCAGGACTTTCACCAGAACCTGATCGCCGAGCTTCAGCTCATCGCGAACCTCGCGGATGCGATGTTCGGAGATTTCGCTGATGTGCAGCAGGCCGTCGGTGCCCGGAAAAAGTTCGACGAAAGCGCCGAAATCGGCGATGCGCACGACCTTGCCCAGGTAGGTCTTGCCGATTTCCGCCGAGGCGGTGACGTCGCGAACCATCTGCAAGGCCTGGTCGCCGGCGGTGCCGCTGGTGGCGAAGATGTGCACCTTGCCGTCGTCCATGACGTCGATTTTGACGCCGGTGGCTTCGATGATGGACTTGATCTTCTTGCCGCCGGGACCGATCAGGTCGCGGATCTTGTCCGTGGGAATGGAGAGCATGATCAGGCGCGGCGCAAAGGAAGACATCTCCGGCTTATGCGTGCTGAGGGTCTGGTCCATGATGTCCAGGATATGGAGACGCGCGGTCTTGGCTTGCGCCAGCGCTTCCCGCATCATGCCGATGCTGATCCCGCCCACCTTGATATCCATCTGCAGCGCGGTGATACCCGCACGGGTTCCCGCCACCTTGAAGTCCATGTCGCCGTAGTGGTCTTCCGCTCCGGCGATATCGGTCAGAATGGCGTACTTGCTGGGGCTCTCGACCACCAGGCCCATGGCAATGCCCGCGCACGGCGATTTGAGCGGCACACCCGCATCCATCAGCGCGAGCGACCCGCCGCAGACCGTGGCCATCGAAGACGAGCCGTTGGATTCGAGAATGTCCGAAACCAGGCGCATGGCGTAGGGGAATTCGGCTTCCGCGGGCAGGAGATTCGCCAGCGCGCGTTCCGCCAGCGCTCCGTGGCCGATTTCACGCCGTCCCGGTCCGCGCAGGAATTTTACCTCGCCGACGCTGAACGGCGGGAAGTTGTAATGGAGCATGAAGCGCTTGAAGGTGTCCTGCTCGAAGAGCAGGTCCTGGCGCTGCATGTCTTCCTTGGTGCCCAGGGTCAGAGTGGCCAGAGCCTGGGTTTCGCCACGGGTAAAGAGCGCCGAACCGTGCACGCGGGGGAGTAGCCCCGTTTCGCAGGTGATGGGGCGGACCTGATCGAAGCGCCGACCGTCGGGACGCCGCTTCTTATCGAGCATGTCGCTGCGGAAGATGCTTTCGCGCAGGCGCTCGAAGGCGCGCATGGCCAGCTTCAGCTTTTCCGCTTCTTCCTTGGGATAGGCCGCCTTGATTTCGTCCTTCAGCGTATCCACCAAGTGGTAGCTTTCCTTCTTGGGGTGCTTTTCGGTGTTCAGAGCGTCCTGCAGCCGTGCACCGTACTTCGCTTCGAACGCCTTGTACAGGGCCTCGTCAAACGGCACCGGGGGGACGGTCACTTTCACCGGGGCGACTTTGGCGTGCAGTTCGCGGATGGCCGCGATGATGCGCTTGATCTGGGCATGGCCGAATTCCAGCGCTTCGACCACCTGATCTTCGGAAACTTCGAGGGCGCCCGATTCCACCATGACGATGGCTTCTTCGCTGCCCGCAATGGTGATGTTCAGGGTGCTGACCTTCTGTTCGGCCACCGTGGGGTTGGCCACCAGTTTGCCTTCCAGCATGCCCACGCGCACCGCCGCGATGGGCGTGGTGAAGGGCAGGTCCGAGCAGAACGCCGCGGCGGATGCGCCGGTCATGGCGATCACGTCGGGATCGTTCTCGCTGTCCGCGGAAAGCACCATGGCCACGATCTGAGTCTCGTTCCTCCAGCCTTCGGGAAACAGGGGGCGCATGGGGCGGTCAATCTGCCGGGAGGTCAGAATTTCCTTTTCGGAGGGGCGCCCTTCGCGCTTGAAGAAGCCGCCGGGAATTTTTCCCGCCGAATACGTATATTCGCGGTAGTCCACCGTCAGGGGCAAAAAGTCGCGGTCGTTCATGGTCGAGGCCATGCAGGCGGTGGTCAGCACGACCGTATCGCCGTAGCGCGCGGTGATGGCGCCATTGGCCTGCCGGGCAATCTTGCCCGTTTCCAGCGTCAGCGTGCGTCCGCCGACTTCCACGGTCACCACATGAGGCTTGGGCAAATGTGATTTTTCAGACATGAGTCACTTCCTTTTTTCCCCGTTCGGGGCCATTTTCCGTGGAGCGCAATGCTCCTTCGGGCGGCGTTGAGAAGAAGTACAGCGAGGAACCATGCCCAAAAGGCTTCAGACAGACTCGTTCCACGGCGCGGGACATGCTTCCCCACACGCACAGGGCTGATTCCGCTGCACGGGACTGTTTTCGTATTGTTGAGGAAGAAGCCGGTTTTTGCGCCGGCTACTTGCGCAGACTAAGACGTTCCACAATCTCGTGATACCGATCCGGGTCCCGACGGTTCAGATAGTCCAGCAGACGCCGGCGCTTGTTGACCATCATGATCAACCCCCGCCGCGATGCGTGGTCCTTCATATGGGACTTGAGATGCGTGGTGAGGTAGCTGATTCGCTCGCTCAAAAGCGCAATCTGTACTTCCGGTGAACCCGTATCTTTGACGTCTCGCCGGAACTGCTCGATCAACACCGGTTTCGCGTTGCTCAAGTTTGCCATCTCCATCGTTCCCTTTAGTACTTGATTTTCCTCTTCTCTTCGACCTTCATTAGGCTAACACAACATTCGGGAAAGTGTAAAGAAATGTAAAACCTTCCCGGGGCTCCCGCCTTTTCCCCGCGCGAGGATTTCCCGCCCCGGCGCACCCGCCGGGCCCCATCCAATGATATACTGCGCGCGCTTCTGGCTTGCCAGGCGCCGGTTTCCACGGCCGCCCGGCCGAGGAACCGCCCATGCCCACCACGCCCCATATCGAATCCCATTTTACCGCCAGCGCTACCGTGCGCGATGTGGTCATCGGCATGGCCGACGGCCTCACCGTGCCCTTCGCCCTGGCCGCCGGCATCACCGGCGCCGTGGCTGCTTCCGCGCAGGCCACCCATCTGGTGGTCACCGCGGGGCTTGCGGAAATCGTTGCCGGCTCCATCGCCATGGGACTGGGCGGCTATCTCGCCGCCAAAACCGACGCCGAGCATTACGCCTCCGAACTGCAGCGCGAATACCGCGAAATCATCGAGTTGCGCGACCATGAAATCGCGGAAGTGGAAGACGTTTTCAAGGGCTACGGCCTCTCCCCGCAAGAGATGGCTCCCGTCGTCAAGGCCGTCTGCGCCGACGATAAACGCTGGGTGGACTTCATGATGCGCTTCGAACTGGGCCTTGAGGAGCCCCTTCCCCGCCGCGCCCGCCTGAGCGCCATGACCATCGCCGGATCCTACATTTTCGGCGGGCTGATCCCCCTGGCGCCCTATATGATCGCCAGCCATGTCCTCACCGGCCTGTGGTTTTCGGTGGCCATTACCCTGCTCGCCCTGGCCGCCTTCGGCGCCATCAAGGCCCACTTCACCGGCATCTCCACGCTGCGCGGCGCCTGGCAAACCGTATTTACAGGCGGGCTGGCCGCCGGCGCGGCCTTCCTCATAGCCCGCCTGATCAGCTAGGGCGCGGCGCATCCCGGTCCCTGCAGGCCGATTCCGGCAAAGGCCCCTGCGGAGCTTTGCCGGATTCCTTCTGCTGCGGCAAACCGCCAAAAGCATGACTTTCTTGTTTATTATTTGCTATCCTTCTCGATAGAGCTGTTCCATGAACGCCGAGAAAGCTCGCGTGCTGGTAAGACCGATGACCCCGCAGGACATACCGGGGGTAGTGGAGCTGCAAGCGCGAGTCTTCCCGGAAATGCTGCGCTGGACGGTCGAAGAGCTCTCCCACCACCTTACCGTCTTCCCCGAAGGGCAACTGGTCGCCTTGGACGAAACCGGCCGTCTGCTGGGTTCGGCGAGTTCCCTCATCATTGACTGGGACGACTACGCCGAATCCGCACAGTGGTCCACGATCACCGGACGGGGGACCTTCGACACCCATGATCCGCTGGGCATGACCCTCTACGGCGCGGACATGTGCGTGGACCCGATGGTGCGCCGCAATGGCGTGGGCTCGGACTTCTACGACGCGCGCAAGAAGTTGGTGCGGGAGCGCGGGCTGAAGCGTCTGCTGACCGGCGGACGGATTCCAGGCTACGCGCAGGTCGCGAAGGAGATGACCTCGCGGGAATACGTGGAAGAGGTGGTGCAGGGAAAAAGAAAGGACCCGACGCTGAGCTTCCAACTGGCCAACGGGCTGGTGGTTCTGGACGTCGTCCCGGAATATCTGGATGACATTGAGTCGCGAGGCTTCGCCACGCTGCTGGAATGGCTGAACCCGGAATACGTGGCCACCGTAAGCCTGGAGGCCAGCGAACAGCACGCCGCCCTGGAGGAACCCGGAGCAGAGGCCCTGCGCGAGCGAGCCGGCCCTTCGCGCGTGCGCATCGCCGCGCTGCAGTATCTGCTCCGCCCCATCACCTGTTTTGCGGACTTTGCCACCCAGGTCGAGTTCTTCGTACGCAGCGCCCGCGATTACCGCAGCCACTTCGTGGTCTTCCCCGAATACTTCACCATGCAACTGCTGAGCTACTTGCGCGAGCCGGCTCCCGGGCGTGCGGTGCGCCGCCTGGCCCAGCTCACTTCGGAATATGAAGACCTCTTCCAGCGGCTGGCGGCGGACACCGGGCTCTACATCATTGCCGGGACGCATCCGGTGATCCAGCAAGGCGCGCTGTATAACGCCGCGCATCTGTTCACCCCTAACGGCCGGGTGTTCCGCCAGAAAAAGGTGCACCTCACGCCCACCGAAAAGAATCTCTACCAGATGAGCCGGGGCCACGGATTTTATGTCTACCATACAGATTACGGCAGGATTGCCATTCTGGTCTGTTATGACGTGGAGTTTCCCGAAGCCGCGCGGGTGCTGGCGGAAGGCGGGGCCCAGATTCTCTTCGTGCCCTCCTGCACGGACGAGCGCCAGGGATTCTGCCGGGTGCGCTACTGTGCGCAGGCCCGCGCGATCGAGAATCAGATCTACGTGTCCATGGCGGGCACCGTGGGCAATCTTCCCGATGTGCCGTGCATGGCCACGCACTACGGCCAGGCCGCCATCCTGACCCCCTCGGACTATTTCTTTGCGCGCGACGGGGTGGCGGCGGAAGGCATCGTCAACCAGGAACAGATGGTCATCTCCGATGTGGACTTGGACTTACTGGCCGAGCAGAGCGTCAGCGGCACGGTCATTCCCATTAACGACCTGATCCGGGATGCCTATGACCGGGTGATCCATTATGCCGACCACCGCGACGGGAACAAACCGGCGCGCGCAGTGGCCGAAGCGATTTAGCCGGAACGATTGGACTTTCAGTCTCGCCGTGTGCGCACCAGCGACAAGAACTCGTCGCGCGTCTGCTTGCTGGTGCGGAAGGCCCCCAGCATGGCGCTGGTGACCGCCTGCCCGTGCTGCTTTTCCACGCCGCGCATCTGCATGCACAGATGCCGCGCCTCGATAATCACTCCCACGCCCTCCGGGCTGATCTTCTCCTGAATCGCCTGGGCCACCTCGCTGGTCAGGCGCTCCTGAATCTGCAGGCGCCGCGCGTACATATTCACCAGCCGGGCCACTTTGCTCAGCCCGATGACCTTCTTGCTGGGCAGGTAGGCCACGTGGCATTTTCCAAAAAACGGCAGGAGGTGGTGCTCGCACAGGCTGAAAAATTCGATGTCCTTCACCACCACCATTTCGTCGTAGCACACGCTGAAGGTCGCCCCATTGAGCACCTGGTCGAGATTCATGTGGTAGCCGCTGGTCAGAAACTTCATGGCCTTCTCGAAGCGCTCCGGAGTCTTCAGCAGCCCTTCGCGGCCGGGGTCTTCGCCCACCAGCGCGAGCATCCGGCGCACCAGGCCGGCGATGGTCTCGCCCTTTTTCTCATTCAGCACGATGGTCGTCGCTTGCTTGCCCATGATTGGCTCCCGTTACTTTCCGTCGTATTCAAAACTGTTGTTGCCGGTTTCCTCGATGCGCACGCGCAGCAGCCGTGCCGCGCCATGCCCTTTGATGCGCGCATACGCTTCCTTGCACAGGTTCTCCGTGGTCGGCACGACCTCGCGGAACGCCGCAACTTCCTCGTTCAGATTGCGGTGGTCGAAGGCCTCCAGCACTTCCCGCCCGACGAACGCATCCAGATCCGCCAGATTCGCGATCATCCCCGTCGCCGGGTCCACCTCGCCGCTCACCTGCACTTCCAGCACGTAATTGTGCCCGTGCCCGTACGGATTGTTGCACTTGCCGTACACCCGCCGGTTCTCTTCCGCGCTCAGCTTCGCGCTGTGCAGACGGTGCGACGCCGCAAAATGGTAGCGCCGGCCCAGCACAATCTCGAGCCCCGCTCCGCCCGCTGCGCTCATGCCCCGCCCGTCCCGTTGCGCCGGCATTCCGCGTACAAATCCGGAGATTCGTACAGGCGGATTTTGTGCAGGCGCCCCTGCGTGATTTTCGGTTCGAGCAGCTCCCAGAGCACCCGCGCGATGTTCTCGCAGGTGGGAATCTTTCCGGCCAGTTCGGGCACCTCGAAATTCAGGTGGCGGTGGTCCATGCGCCGCATCACTTCCCTCTCCAGCAGCTCTTTCAACTCTTTCAAATCCAGCACCATCCCCGTCGCCGGGTCCGGCTCTCCCGCCACGGTTACTTCCAGCGTGTAGTTGTGCCCGTGGCCGTGGGGGTTATTGCATTTGCCGAAGACGCGGCGGTTCTCCTCCGGCGAAAACGCCGGATTGTCGTAGCGGTGCGAAGCCGAAAATTCAATCTTGCGCGTGATCGTAACCATCAGTGTCCCGAACCCTCCGCCGCCGCTTTTCCCACCGCGTACTCGCGGCCCTTCCACTTCACCCGCCCCCGCGCGTGACTCCTCCAGGAAGCCGCCAGCACGCCCGTGTACAGCCCCACCGCGGGTAAATAGTAGAACATTCGCGATACCGGAAATCCATTGCGCGCCAGCACCAGCGCATACGCCGCCAGCCGCAGCGCCAGCAGCGCCGCGCCCGCCAGTGCCAGCGCCGGCCAGCGCCATCCCGCCAGCAACAGCGCGCAGGGCGCCCACGGTACCACCTGCAGCAACTCGCGGCGCATCCCCGCTCCGCTGTCTCCCATCAGGCGGTAGAGGTTCTTCTTCCACCCTTCCCACATCGCCGCGAAGCTGCGGTACATGCGCACGTCCACTGCGCCCGCGCCGGAACCGAACCACAGCCGGTAGCCCGCGCGCTTCACCCGCCGCGCCAGTGCCACATCCTCCAGAATCTCTCCGGCCACGCCTTCGTGCCCGCCCACCGCGTCGTAGGCTTCCCGCCGGATCAGCAGGTATTGCCCGTTGGCCGCCGCCGCGGGCGAGGCCGGGTCATTCACCTCCGCGTAGGAAAAGCGCTGCGCCAGCCGGCAAAAAATAAACGGGATGAGCGACTTCTCCCACCACTGGCGGGTCACCTGCGCCGGCGAAAACGAAACCAGCGCCGCTTCGTGCTCCGCGGCAATGCGCAGCGCGCGCGCCGCGCCGGCTGGGAGGTGCTGCGAATCCGCATCCGTGAAAAGCAGCCAGGGCAGCCTCGCCTGCGCCGCCCCCTGCCACGCCGCGTGATTCTTGCCCACCCATCCCGCCGGAACCTCCCGCGCATCGAGCACCCGCAGACGCGGCTCGGTTTTCCGCAACTCCTGCAAAACCGCAAGCGTCTCGTCCGTCGAGCCGTCGTTGACCACCCAGATCTCCCCAATCTCCGCCTGCCGCGCCAGCGACTCCACGCATCCCGCAATCACCGCCGCCTCATTCCGCGCCGGAACGATGGCGCTGATGCACGCATCTCCTCCGCCGAACACGCCGCCGAACGCGCCGATGGCTCCAGGCCTTGGCATCTGGTTGGAATGGTCGCTGTTCATTGTTCCAGGCCGTGCGGGGGAATCAGACCGCTTCGCAGTCCGGGGCAGAAGTTGTATTATAGCATTCGATGGACAACCTCATTCGGAAACTGTTTACCTGGGGCGGACCACTTCTCGCAGTCCTTCTGCTGCTGGCCTTCTTCCGCCCGCTCTACCGGCAGGGCGAAACCTCCATTGCCGGAATGAAGGCTCCTGAGTTCTCCTTCACTCTCGCGCAAAAGCCCGCAACCCTCGCCGATCTCCGCGGCCAGGTCGTCGTCCTCAACTTCTGGGCCACCTGGTGCCCGCCTTGCGTCGAGGAAACTCCCGCGCTCAACCGCCTGCAGCAGCACATTGCTTCGCGCAAGGCCATGGTCCTGGGCGTCAGCGTGGATGAAGACCAGTCCGCTTACGACCTCTTCCTGCAGAAGCAGGGCGTGGTCTTCCCCACCTACCGCGACCCCGCGAAGAAGATTGCCCTCGACTACGGCACGTCCATGTATCCGGAAACCTACATTATCGGCCGCGACGGCAAGCTCGCCCGCAAAATTATCGGCCCGCAGAAGTGGGACTCTCCCGAGATGCTGGCCTATTTCGACGCGCTGCTCGGCAAGAACTGACCCACAAGAATAAAACCGCCACAGAATCACAGAGACACAGAGAAAACCAAGAACCAGACCATTCTGTTCTTTTCTCTGTGCCTCTGTGTCTCCGTGGCGAATCGTTCCGAAGGGTTTACTCGTAGCGCAGGGCTTCCACCGGGTCCAGCCGCGCCGCCTGCATTGCCGGCACCCACCCGCTGATCACTCCCACCACGATCAGGATGCCCGTCGAGAGCAGCAGCGTCAGCATCGAAAGCTGCAAATGAATGTCCACCTTGCCGCTGTCGTCCTCATAGGCCGCGCCGAGAAACGGCAGCGTCCCGATGGCCGAAGTAATTGCTGCCGAAAGAAGCATCCCGATGGCCCCTGCCACGAGCGTCAGTACCAGCGCTTCCATCAGAAACTGCCAGCGAATATGCGATCGCTTCGCTCCCAGCGCCCGCCGCAGGCCGATCTCCCGCACTCGCTCCTCGACCGACACCAGCATGATGTTCATCACACCCACACCGCCGATGCCCAGCGTCAGCGAGCCCACGAAAAACAGAAGCGCCTCGATGCCGATGGTGATGCCCTCCATGATGGGCTTGAACTCCTCGCGCCCGAACACGGTGATGGCCCGCTTGTCCGAAGCTGAAAAGCGCTGCCGGGAAGCCACCGCGCTGCGCACCTGCTGGATGGCCCGCGCCTCGAACTGCGGCGCAACCGGCTCGAACAGCATCACGCTGGCATAGCGCGTGTCCCACAGATCGCCCGCGGCGCTATACGGAATGAAGGCTGAATCGTCGTCGCTACTAAAATAGCTGCTGTCGGAAAATTTTGTATCCATCGCGCCAATCACGCTGAAGCGCACGCCGTTGATGCGCACCGTCTCGCCCATCGCCGGAGTCCCGCTGAAGAGCTTCTTGCGCAGCCGCGCTCCTAGAAAGACCACCCGGTGCCGCTCGGCGATATCCTCGGGGGAAATCCAGCGCCCTTCGATCGGCACTTCGTTGCGCATCTCCCCGTATTCGGGATAGACCCCCCGAATGGCCGTGTCCGAAAGCCGCTCGTCGTGGGAAATGCCTAAAAACTTAACCGTTTCGAGTGTCACCCGCTTCACCAGCGGCGATTGGGCCTTCACCCACTCGGCGTCCTCTTTCTCGAAGCGCACCGTCTTCCCCGCGCGCTCTCCGCCCGCCTGCTCGCTGGTCGTCCCCGGCCAGCAGACGACCGCGCCCTTGCCGAACACCTCGAAGGTGTACATCAGCACGCTGCGGAACCCGGATCCGTAGCTGAGCAGCAGCGTCACCGCCACGATGCCCCAGGCGATGCCCGTCATGGTCAGGAGGCTACGCACGCGGTTGCGTCCCAGCGCGGCCCAGGATTCCTTGAAGATATCGGTCAGCATGCTCTCACCCGCCCGCTTCAAAGCGCAGCGCCTCAATCGGATCCACCGAGGCCGCCCGGTTCGCCGGATAAATTCCCGAGAGCACCGCGATGGCCGCCAGCAGCGTTACCGAGAGAAGCCCCAGCTTCCAACTTGCCAGCATGCCCGCGAAAAAGGGCGGCATGGGCAGCAGATTTACGAGCGCACAAAAGCCGTAAGAAATCACCAGGCCCGCGCCGCCGCTTAATCCGGCCACGATCACCGTTTCCATGAAAAATTGCCTCAGGATGGACTTGCGGGTCGCTCCCAGGGCCATGCGTACGCCAATCTCGCGCGTCCTCTCCCGCACGGACACCAGCATCACGTTCATCACGCTCAGCCCGCCCAGAAACATGGTCATGATCCCCACCGCGCCCATGAACAACTCCATGCCCACGATCAGCATGTGCGTCGCCTGTGCGTCCTTGACCGTATCCCAGATGCTCGCGGCTTCCTTGTCGCGGGGGTCAAAGCCATGCAGCCGCCCCAGGCTGCGGCGCACCTGCCGCTCGCAATCGGGATGCGTCTCGAGCGACCACGGAGCCACAAGCATCTGGTCCACGCTGTGCTCCGCGGCCGGCGGTTTGTTCGGAAAATCCCGGCGCATGGCATTGAAGGGGATAAAAACCTTGCGGACATCGAAACCGTCGTAGCTGGAATTCTGGTCCTTGGCCTTCATCACCCCGATCACCGTGTAGGGAATGCCATCCATCCAGATGTCGGCGCCCAGTGCCTCGCGGTCGGCGAACAATTGTTTTTTCGTGTCGCTTCCGAGGAAAGCCACGCGCCGCCCTTCCTCGTTGTCCTGCTCGTTATAGAAACGGCCTTCGGCCACGCCGATACTGCGAATCTCGGCAAAAGGCGGGAGGGATCCCACCGTGCTGATTGAGCCGCTGTTGAACAGGCTGCGCACCTGAGCTTTGCTGCCCAGCTCCGGCATGACGTATTTGCAGGCGGGAGATTCGGCCCTCACCGCGAGGTAATCATCTTCGTCCCAATTCACCTTGCGCCCGCTGCGCGTGCCTCCGGCCTGCATGCTGGTGCGCCCGGAAAAGACAATCATCACGTCCTTGCCGAAATTCTCATTTTGCTTCTCGATGCCCTTGCCCAGGCCCTCGCTCGCCGCCACCATCAGCGTGACCGAAATGATGCCCCAGGCGATTCCGAACATGGTCAGCAGCGTGCGCCGCTTATGCGCTTTGAGCGTCTGGAACGTATCCCGCAATAGATCCCAAAACGACATGTTCCCCGCTCCTGTTGCCCGCTACTGCAGCACCACCTGCTGCTTCTCGTTCAGCCCCGCCACAATTTCCGTCTTGACCCCGTTGGATATCCCCAGCTTCACGTCCACCTTCTTCTTCCCGTTCTTCTCTTTTCCATCCGGCGTCTCCACCGACGCTTTCCGCTCTTTGTCGTAGATCAGCGCCGCTTCGGGAATCATCAGCACGTTCTTCTTCTCTTCCAGCAGGATTTCCGCGTTGGCGCTCATGTTGGCCTTTAGCTCCCCGCCCGGATTGGAGATGGAAACGCGCACCTCGAACGTGGTCACGTTGTCCTTTTCCTTCCCCAACGGCGAAATCTTGGTCACCTTCCCGGTCAGCTTCTTATCCTTGAACGACTCGATCACGATTCGCGCCGGCTGGTTCAGGTAGACCTTCCCGATGTCCGCTTCGTCCACTTTCCCCTGTACGTACACCTCGCGGATGTCGCCCAAATTAAAGAGCAGTGTCGCCTGCGACCCCAGCACCAGGATCGAGCTGACCGCGTCGCCCACCTGCACGTCCCGCGAAAGCACCAGACCGTCGATCGGGCTGACAATCGTCGAATTCCGCAGATCCTCGGTCACCCGCTCGAGCGCCGCGCGCGATTGCGCCACCTGCGCCTCTGCCCGCGCAATCTCCGCACGGGCCACCGCCAGGCTCCGCTGCGCGCTCATCTGCCGGTTCAGCCCCATCTGATAATTCTTCTCCGCATCCTCCACGAACGACTTGGAGATGATCCCGTCCTTGAACATCTTCTCCGCGCGTTCCATGTTGGACTTCAGGAAGGGCACGTCGGGCCCCTCCGCGTCCACCTTGTTGCGCTCCAGCGCCGCCAGCGCCGAATCCCGCGCCGCCTGGGCCACCTGCAAATTGGCCTGGGCCTCGCGCACATTGGCCTGCAACTGCACCTTGTCCAGCTCCGCCAGCAACTGTCCGGCTTTCACCCGGTCGCCATAGTCCACGTACAATTTCTTCACGATTCCGCTGGCCTTGGATTTGATCTCCACCTTCGCCAGCGGCTGGATCTTCCCCGTCGCCACCACCACCCGCGCCAGGTCGCCGCGCTCGACTGCGGCCAGCTTCGAGGGGTCAATCTCCCGGTTCGGCCGTAGCGCCGCCGTCACGCCGTAGCCGCCTGCCAGAAGGCCCACGGCCAGCCCGATCCACAGCTTCCTGCGGCTGCGCTTCTTTCCGTTCCTGCCATTCCCGTTGACTATCCCATTGCTATTGCTGGACATAGCCGCACCCCTTCGCCGAAAACTGCCTGTCATTCTTAAATACGCAGCCCACGGCAAAATGTTCCCACTCTTACCGTGGTTGGACGGAGGGGCAATCGAATCGTTTGAAGAATAGAGGAAAAAGGAGAGGAAATCTCTGCCTGGGAAGCCCTTACAACTTAGCCTTGCTCAGCCGCAGCGCGTTGGCAATCACCGAAACCGAGCTGAAACTCATCGCCGCGCTGGCCAGCATCGGACTCAGCAGCCACCCAAACACCGGATAAAACACGCCCGCGGCCACCGGCACGCCCAGCGCGTTATATAAAAACGCCCAAACCAGGTTTTGTCGGATATTGCGCAGCGTCGCTCGGCTCAGCGCCCGCGCGCGCACGATTCCCCTGAGGTCGCCCTTAACCAGCACGATTCCCGCGCTCTCGATGGCCACGTCCGTGCCGTTACCCATGGCAATGCCAATCTCCGCCTCGGCCAGCGCCGGTGCGTCGTTCACCCCGTCGCCGGCCATGGCCACCACGCGCCCCTGCTGCCGGTAGCGTCGCACAATCTCCGCCTTCCGCGCGGGCAGCACGGCCGCCTCGAACTCCTCAATGCCCAGTTCCCGCGCCACTTCCGCCGCCGCTTCCCTCCGGTCGCCCGTGATCATCACCAGCCGCAGCCCATCCGCGAGCAGCGCCCGCACGGCCTCGCGCGTCGTCGCCTTGATCGCATCGCGCAGTAGAAAAAATCCGGCCAGCCGCCCCTCCACCGCCACCAATATCCGTGTGCCGCCCGCTCCGGCCGCCGCATCCTTTTCCTGTTCCTGCAATTCCCCCAAATCCACACGCCGCGCCCGCAGAAAGTCCGCCGTTCCCGCCAAAACCGCTTTCCCGAGTACGCGCCCCTCCACTCCTCCGCCCGCCGATGCCAGAAAATCCGTGGCCGGCGACAGTGGTACCTTCGCTTCCTCCGCCGCGCGCACAATCGCCCGACCCAGCGGATGTTCGCTCGACCGCTCCAGGCTTCCCGCCAGCGAAAGCAGCTCCTCCTTCGTGATCTTTCCTCCCGCAAATACCTGCAAACCCGCCACCACCGGCCGCCCCTCTGTCAGCGTTCCGGTCTTGTCCACGATCAACGTGTCCGCCCTGGCCAGCCGCTCGAGCGCCTCCGCGTTGCGAATCAGCACGCCCGCCGCCGCCCCGCGCCCCACGCCCACCATGATGGACATGGGCGTGGCCAGCCCCAGCGCGCAGGGGCACGCAATAATCAGCACGGACACCGCGCTCACCAGGCCATGCGCCAGGCGCGGCTCCGGCCCGTACAGCGCCCAGCCCGCGAACGCCAGCAGCGCCGCGACCACCACGGCCGGCACAAAATATCCCGCCACGCGGTCCGCAATGCGCTGAATCGGCGCGCGGCTACGCTGCGCCTCGCTCACCGTCTTCACAATCTGCGCCAGCAGCGTCTCGCTGCCCACGCGCTGCGCCTCCATCACAAAACTTCCGCTGGTGTTCAGCGTTCCGCCGGTCACCGCGCTCCCCGGCGATTTCTCCACCGGCAGTGGCTCGCCCGTGATCATGGACTCGTCCACCGCGCTCGCTCCCTCCCGCACCGCGCCGTCCACCGGAACGCACTCGCCCGGCCGCACCCGCAGCCGGTCTCCTCTGCGCACTTCATCGAGCGGCACTTCCCGTTCCGTGCCATCTGCTTCCACCCGCTGGGCCTTCTGCGGCGCGAGTTGCAGCAGCGCCCGGATCGCCCCCGAAGTCCGCTGCCGCGCGCGCAGTTCCAGCACCTGCCCGAGCAGCACCAGCGTCGTGATCACCGCCGCCGCTTCAAAATAGACAGGCACCTCCCCCATCCCCGTGCGAAACGACGCCGGAAACCATCCCGGCGCAACCGTTGCCGCCACGCTTTCCACGTACGCCGCGCCCGTCCCCATGGCAATCAGCGTGAACATGTTCGGGCTGCGGTTCACCACCGACCTCCATCCGCGCACGAAAAACGGCCATCCTCCCCACAGCACCACGGGCGAAGCCAGCGCCATCTCGATCCACGCCAGCGCCCCATGCGGCAGCACGCCGTGCAATCTCTCGCCGAACATTCCCAGCAGGAGCACCGGCAGCGCCAGCGGCACGCTCACCCAGAATCTCCGGGTCATCGCGACCAGTTCCGGGTCCGGCCCCGTCTCCGCAATCACGTCCATCGGCTCCAGCGCCATCCCGCACTTCGGGCACACCCCCGGCCCCATCTGCACAATCTCCGGGTCCATCGGGCAGGTGTAGCGCACATTTTTTTCTTCGGCTTTTGGCGCGCCGGTCTTCCCGCCGGCGCTTTCCATCCCCGCCGTCCCTGGCGCGGCCAGAAACCGCCGCGGCTCCGCGCGAAATCTCTCCGCGCAGCGCACCGAGCAAAAGTAATATTTCTTCCCTTCGTGCTCCGCCGTCGCCGCGGCCTTCTCCCGCGCGACCATCATCCCGCACACCGGGTCCTTCTCGAGCGGTCCCGCGGAAATCACCGGCAGCGCTCCGCCTCCGCCCAGAACCGGCAAGCTTCCTCCGACGATGTTCAATCCCACCGCCGGCTTCCCTTGCGCCGCGGACACATACTTCTCCGGATCAGCCGCAAATTTCCTGGCGCATCCCGCGCTGCAGAAAAAATACGCCTTTCCCTTCCATTCCTCCCGCGCCGCCGCCTTTGCCGGGTCCACCGTCATTCCGCATACCGGATCTTTTTCCATGTCTGCTCTCCCGATCATCGCCCGTGCCGGTCCATCAATCCCACCAGTTCGTCGTACATGGCCTCGGCCTCCGCGCCGCTCCCCTTGCGAATGGCCTCCGCCGCGCAGTGCCGCAGGTGATTGTGCATCAACTCCCGGCTCACGGCCCGCAGCGACTCCTGCACTGCGGCCACCTGCACCAGGATGTCCGCGCAATAGCGCTCATCCTCAACCATTTTCTCCAGGCCGCGCACCTGCCCCTCGATCCGTCGCAGCCGGTGCAGATTGGCGGTCTTGATCTGGGCATCCACCGCCACGGCCTTGCGTCCGCCCGCTTGCCCCGCGCACCCGCAGCCGGGCGCTGCCCCGCTGTGACTCCTCTGTTTCGACCGCTCCCGCTTCATATACCCCCCTGGGGTATACTAACCCCGCGCCCTTCCCCTGTCAATCCTCTCCCGCGCTTCACCTGCCCTCCCAAATTGCTATAATGCCTCCATGACACTTCTCGAAGTCACCTACGCCCTTCGCGCTCCCCTCAGCATGGACGAACTCCGCCGCATCGCTCAGTTCGCCAACACCTACGGCCTCCGCCGCTTCCGCGTGGACGAAGCCAATCATCTGCTCTCGTTCGAATACGACGGCTCGCGCCTCCGCGAAACCCAGGTGGCCCAGGTTCTCGGCAAGGCCGGCGTGGCCGTCAAGCACCGCATCAATTGATCCGGCCTCCCGCGCTGTTTTTCCAGGTGCGGAAACTCTCCTGCCTTCGCCATACGCCCGAAAAGTCCCCGGCTTTTTCCCCGGGCCTGCTATACTTTTTTTTCGCAATTCCCGGCAGTGCTTTTCAAATTTCGTGATGGGAGTATTGTGCGACCGTTTCGCCATCGCTGGCTGCCTGCCCGATTCGCTCTCCTGGCCCTCCTCGCCGCGGGCCTGAGCTCGCCTCCCCGCGCGCAGGAGCCCCCTACCCAGCAAACCTCCATCCGCCGCATCCTCGCTAAAATCCGCGTGGACGGCCGCCTCGATGAACCCGTCTGGAGCCAGCTCACCCCCATCACCCATTTCGTCCAGACCATTCCCACCGAAGGCGCGCCGGTCAGCGAGAAGACCGAAGCCTATCTTTTCTACGACGACGAAAATCTTTATTTCGGATTCAAGTGCTACGATTCCGAGCCCGGCAAGATCGTGGCCCGTTACGACACCCACGACGCCCGCACCAATTCCGACAGCGTCAACATCTTCATCGATCCCTTCGGCGACCGCCGCACCGGCTACTTCTTCAGCGTCAACGCCCGCGGCGTCCAGTACGACGCGCTCATGCAGGAGGGCCAGAAGTTCGATCCCACCTGGGACGGCATCTGGCAGAGCGCCGCGCGCCTGGAACCCTGGGGCTGGTCCGCCGAAGTCGCCATCCCCTTCAAGTCCATCCGTTTCCATCCCGGCGTGCCCTGGGGCCTCAATCTCGGCCGCGACATCGTGCGCAAGAACGAAAACGCCAACTGGCAACTGGTCACCCTCTTCGACGGCTTCATGCGCCCCTCCAAAGCCGGCATCCTCACCGGCGTCGAAAATAATCGCCACGGCCGCAATCTCGAAGTCATACCCTACTTTTCCCCGCGCGCCCGCCGCAACGCTCCCAACCCCCTCGATAACGGCCAGAATTACAACGCCGGTGCCGACCTCCGCTGGGGCTGGGGACCTAACCTCACCTTCAACGCCACCCTCAATCCTGACTTCGCCGACACCGAAGCCGACGAAATCAATTTCACCATCTCCCGCTACGAACTCTTTTTCCCCGAAAAACGCACTTTTTTCACCGAAGGCGCCAACTACTTCTCCACCCCCATGAATCTCTTCTATTCCCGCCGCATCGGCGCACGCCTCGCCGTTCAGGACATCCTCTCCCCTCTGTACGGCGTCACCAACGGCCAGCCCCAGCGCATCCTCTTCGGCGGAAAACTGACCGGCAAGCAAGGGCCCTGGTCCATCGGCCTTCTCGAGAGCGTCACCCAGGACACTCATTTCTATCTAACCGATCCCTCCACCGGCAGCCGCCTCCCGGAATTTGCCCCCGGCTCCAACTTCTTCGTCCTGCGCATCGCCCATGACATTGGCCGCAACTCCTCCATTGGCTTCCTCACCGTCAATCGCGACCAGGACTTCAGCTCCTTCGGCTCCGCCGAGCACGTCCACGCCGTGGACCTCAACCTCGTCCTCGGCCCTCACTGGACCTGGATGAGCCAGGCCGCCTACAACCAGAATGAGATCACCGCCGACGGCGGCATCCAGCGCCTTGCCCTTGGCTCCCTCGCCAAATACAACTCCGACAAATGGGAATTCAGCGCCATGTACAAGTTCCTCGGCCGCGGGTTCGACGTCAGCCAGATCGGCATCGAGCCCGAAATCGACCGCCACGCCTCCCAGATGTCTTTCCTCTATAAACCCTTCCTCAACCGCTACTTCATCCGCCAGCTCTTTCTCCTCCTCAACTACGACAACGCCATCGACACCTCCGGCCTCCTCCAGGACGCGGGCGCGGACGCCGAAGCCAGCGCCCAGTTGAAAAATTTCTGGAAGCTCACCACCCGCTTGTCCTACGACCGCACCCGCTTCAACCAGTTCACTCCCTCGTTCGGCATACTCACCCCCACCCGCATCTATATCCAGCCGCGCATCCAGTTCCAGATCACCACCAACGAAAATCGCGCCGTCTCCTTCAACTACACCTTCCGCCAGCGCAAGGAGGCCGAATATTACGAGTACTTTTACGGCCGCGAACAGCGCCACGAACTCGGCATGCTCCTCCACGCCTTTGGCCGCACCAAAATCGGCTTCTCCGGGGTCTTCGACCGCGAATTCCTCCTCGACGGCTCTCCCTTCCAGGACCGCCGCCTCTTCATTACCCGCATCAACGAGCAGTTCTCCCCCAAATGGCGCGCCCGCATCCTCGCCCAGTTCAGCAACGACCGCCACGGTCCCTCCTGGAACATCAACTCCATCGTCGCCTACGATTTCACCGCGCGCTCCGCCTTCCTCCTCGGCTACAACTACCAGAACAGCCGCGACATTTTTCAGTCCTCCCCCATCCCTCCCTTCCTCCCCCGCCGCCCCTCCGACCTCGGCAACGAGTTCTTCTTCAAACTCTCCTACCTCCTCCACTTCTAAGCGCGTCCCCGTCCGCGCCCCCGCTGCACCAGGACGCAGTTTCACCAATTCACATTGCGGAATTTTTTCATATAGGTGGAAATTCTCAGGCAGGTTAAACCATGGGCGGAACAAAAAAATGGGGGTTCCGGCTTGGGACCCGGAACCCCCGAAGACGCGTTTCGTTTCCGGCGTCGTTTTCACACCGGAGCGTGGGGTCATCCATCCTAGCTTCCCTCTCAGAGGCAGGTGGGAACGACCTGTTCAAAGCCCCGAGCAAGCCCCTTCCCCCTCGCTCGGTTCTCTGTTCAGATCGTCATTCGAAACGCGTCCACACTTTCTATTTAGCAAGCTCATAGCCAAACTTCTCCTCGACCCTTCCTGCACAAACTCTTACATTTCTTCGCGTTACACTTCTTAATTCAAGGCGTGCCTCTCTCTTTTCCATTCTCTTTTTTCAATTTGGCACTTTTCCCTCCTGTTTGGCCTGATTCGGAACTAAGCCGCTGCAAATCCTTCATTCTTATGATTTTCTAAATTATTGGATATGTCTCATTTTCCTGTTTCCGTTCTTCCACGCATCCTCCTCCGCCACCGCGTTCACCCCTGCTACGAAATTGCCCGCCGCACTATCCTGTGCCCACACCACAAAAAAAGGGGGGCACGTTTTACCGTGCCCCCGTAAACAAAACTCCTCAGATCATCTCACGGCGGCGATCCAATCGCCGCAACGGCATCCATCCACCTCATACTTCGCGCAAACGCGCGGCAGTTGCCGCCTCCACGGCGGGCGCCGCCTGGCGCCGATACAGAAACAACGTATAGGAAACGTTGTTCTCCGACTTCACTTCGACCTGCTGCTCCGCACGCCATCCCGGCACGGGGTAATCCACCGTCACCACGCGCGCCCCGGCCCGCAACTGGCTGGCCAGATGAAATTGCAGCGCTCCATTCGTCGCCGTCAGAAGATACAGCGTCACCACCGTGGCCGCGCGCACATCCGTTTCGAAAAAGCTGCCCTGCCGGAACTCCACTTGCCCTTCCAGCCCCAGCCGCCTCGCCTGTTCGCTGGACTCGCGCCATAGCTTTCCGTTGATTTCCACTCCCACCGCGCGGCACCCGAATTCCTGCGCGGCCAGGATGGCCACCCGCCCGTCGCCCGACCCCAGGTCATACAGCACGTCCCCGGGCGTCACGCTGGCGAACTCCAGCATCTGCCGCGCCACCGCGAACGGCGTCGGGCAATAGGGAACTCCTTTGGGGCTTCGGGAAAACAGTTCTCGGCATCGCGCGAGCAGGCTCGCACAACGGCGCCATCCGGCAATGGGCATCGCCAGTCCTTCCTTCGTTCCGCGGTTTACTGTTTCTGATTGTTCTGCGGCGGAGTCGCGGCGGGCGCCTGGCCCGCGGCGTTCTTGTCCAGCTTGAGTGCCTGGCGGTCCCGCTCGGCCTTGCTCTCCGCCTCGCTCTTCTTCAGTTTCACGGTGAAAGCGTCTTTCTCGATCTTCTGCTCTGTGGCGGATTTCTCGCCCTTGATGGCCGCTTCGTTCTTCAGCCACTTGTCCTTCACGCGGTTCTGCTCGGCCTGTTTCTCGGCGTCCGCCTTTTGCAGCTTGAGATACTCGGCCTGTTTCTGGAGCTTAAGGTACTCGGCCTCTTTCTGGAGTTTGATCTCCAGTTGCCGCGCCGCTTCCTTGCGCGCCAGTTCGTCCTGCTGCTTTTTCAGTTCCACTTCTCTGGGCGTCTGCGCCTGCGGCTTGTTCGGCGCCGTGGTCCCCGGCGCGGGAGCGCCCGCGGGCTTTTCCTGCGCACCGGCCGGGAGCGCCACGCTCAACGGTCCGGTCAAACCCAGTATCGAAAAAAGCGCCATCAGTTTTTTACGCATCGTGGTTTCTCCCTGAAGATCTGCGGCGACCCTATAAATCCCTTAGAAGCTACACCGCGCGTCTCGCGCTCGTCAACCGCCGCTTGCTCATTCCGTTACTGCCGCCCGCGAAGGGTCAGGCCTTCGACGCCTGCCTCCGCAAGAACGTCGGCACATCCAGATCATCCGCGGGCATCTCCCCGCTCACGTCGCGCACGTTCTGCTGCACCTCGCGCACCACGTTGGAAGCCGCCGCGGCCTGCCCCGCTCCCGCCCCGGCCGCCGCTGCTGCTGCCGCCTGCTGTGGAGCCCCTTCGCGCCCCTCTTTCCACGTCTTGGGCAGGAAATGCGGCCGCGCGTGCGGCATGCCTTTCTTCACTTCCTTGAATCCCGCCGCGATCACCGTGATCTTGATCGCTTCCTTCAGCGAATCGTCCTGCACCGCACCGAAAATAATATTCGCGTTTTCGTGCGCCGCCTGCTGGATCACCGAGGACGCTTCGTGCACCTCATGCAGCGTCACGCTCGAGCTCCCGCTGATGTTGATCAGTATCCCGTGCGCCCCGTTGATGGAATTATCCTCCAGCAAAGGGCTGGAAATCGCCCGGTGCGCCGCGTCCATCGCCCGGTTCGCTCCCGTGGCCACCGCCGTGCCCATCACCGCGTACCCCTGCCCCTGCATGATGGCCTTCACGTCCGCGAAGTCCCGGTTGATGATCCCCGGCACCGTGATGATGTCCGAGATCCCCTGCACCGCCTGCCGCAAAATATCGTCCGCGATGCGGAAGGCATCGAAAAAGCTCGTGCCCTTCTCCACCGTATCCATCAGCCGTTCATTGGGGATCACGATCACCGTGTCCACCACTCCCACCAGCTCCGCCAGGGCCTGCTCCGACTGCAGCATCCGCCGCTTCCCTTCAAAAGCAAACGGCTTGGTCACCACCGCCACCGTCAGCGCGCCCAGCTCCGAAGCCAGCGAGGCCACCACCGGCGCTGCTCCGCTTCCCGTGCCTCCGCCCAGCCCCGAGGTGATGAACACCATGTCCGCGCCTTCCAGCGCCTCGATAATTTTTTCCGTGTCTTCCAGCGCCGCCTTGCGCCCAATCTCCGGATTGGCTCCCGCGCCCAGCCCCTTGGTCAGCTTTCCGCCCAATTGCAGCTTCACCGCGGCTTGGGAAAGCTTCAGCGCCTGCAAGTCCGTGTTCGCGGCGATAAACTCGATGCCTTCGACTTTGGCGCGGATCATGCGGTTGACGGCGTTGCACCCGCCCCCGCCCACTCCCACCACCTTGATCTTCGCCGCCTGCAGTTCGTCCGTGAAGCTCATCCGGATTCCCGCGTCTTTCGCTGTCATGCTTTCCCCCTTTCGATTCTTTTCTCCGCCGCGCGCCGCATCCCGCCGCTCAGGACGCGCCCGCGAACATGGCCTTCAGCTTGGTCACGAAATTCCCCTGCCGCTGCTGCGCCGTGCGCCGCGCCCGCGCCGCGTACAGCACCAGCCCGGCCACCGTCGCGTATTCCGGCTGCGCCACCGCCTCCGGCAGCTCCATCATTCCCCGCGCTTCCGCCATGCGCACCGGATGCTGGAACGTCCGCTCGGCCAGTTCATCCAGGCCGCGCAGCCGCCCTCCGCCCCCCGCCAGCACGAACCCCGCCGGAATCATTCCCGCCAGACCCTCGCGCTGCAAATCATCGCGAATCAGCGCAAGCAATTCCTGGGCGCGCGGCTCCAGAATTTCCGTCAGCATGTGCGCAAAGACCGTCCGCGGCGGCCGGTCGCCCACGCTGGCAATCTCGATGCTCGCGTCGTCACGCAGCAGCGCCGCCGCCGCGCACCCGTGCATCCGCTTGATCTTTTCCGCTTCCGGAATCGGCGTGCGCAATCCCACCGCCAAATCATTTGTAAAATGGTCACCGCCCACCGGCACCGCGCTGGTGTGCAACACCACTCCCCCGGCGTACACAATCAGCTCCGTCGTCCCGCCGCCGATATCCAGCAGGCAGCAGCCCAGTTCCTTTTCGTCCTGCGTCAGGCTGGCCTCCGCCGAAGCCAGCGGCTCCAGCACCGTGTCGCTCACCAGGATTCCCGCCTTGTTCGCCGCCGTCACCAGATTCTGTGTCGCCGAAGACGACGTCGTCACCACGTGCACATTCGCTTCCAGCCTCTGCCCCACCATTCCCAGCGGATCGCGAATCCCCTCCTGCGCGTCCACCATGAATTCATGCGGCAGGACGTGCAACACTTCCCGGTCTTCCGGCAGCGTGATGTTCCGAGCCGCGTCCACCGCCCGCCGCACGTCCTCGCGCTCGATGTCCCGCGCCCGGTTCCCCAGCGTCACTCCGCCCCGGCTGTTTACCCCGCGCACGTGCCCGCCCGCCACGCCGATCACCGCCGATTCCACCGGCACGCCAGCCACGCTCTCCGCTTCCTCCACCGCCCGGCGGATCGAACTCACCGTCGAATCCAGATTCACGATCAGGCCCTTGCGCAGCCCCTTCGATTCCGCCGCGCCCAGGCCCAGAAATTTCACCTGCTCATTGTCGATTTCCGCGATCAACACGCACGTCTTCGTGCTTCCGATGTCCAGCCCTGCCAGGTAGCGGTCTTTCTTTCCCAAGGTCCCTGCTCCCTTACCTCTTTTTTCGAGGTTGCTGTTTTTTCGCGGCCGGCTCCGGCGCGGGCGGCGCGGCGGCGCTTCCCGCTTCCGGGTTGATCACCACCTGCCGCGTGTACTGCAAATCGATCGACTGCACCCGTCCGTGGCTGGCCTGCCATTCTCCGAAGTTCTTCACCAGCATCTCGTACTTCTTCACGAAATTGTCGTTCCCGAACTGGATGGTCACCGCCTGCCCTTCGCTCCCCGGCCCCGCCAGCCCGGTCATCACCACCCGCAGGTTCTTCGGATTCGAAAGGTCCACTTCGCTCACCATCTCCGACGACCCCGCCCGGATCAGCTCGATCCCCTTCATGAATTCCTCGTACACCTGCATGCGCCGCTCGCGCTCCTCGCGTCCCACGCTTTCCTGCACTCCGCTCACGATCGGAAACTGAAAATCGTGTCCCGCCGGTCGGTCCAGAATCACGCCCCGCGCATCAATCAGCGCCAGGTCCGTCCCGCTGCGCAGAAACGCCACCGGCGTTCTCTCCGTGATCTCCACCCTCACGCGGTTCGGCAGGATCCGCTGCACGCTCGCCGATTCCACCCACGGCAACTCCTCGATTGCCCGCCGGCGCTCTTCCAGCGGCACCCGCAGCACGCTGCGCCCGCGGTCGGCGTAAAATTTCGAAACAATCGCTTCCCGCCCGACCATCTGCCCGCCCGTCAGCTCGATCTGCTCCGGCCTGGTCAGCAGCACCTGCGGCGAATACAGAAAAAACCGCCCGGCCACGAATACTGCCCAGCCGCACGCCAGCAGCACTCCCAGCACAATCAGCAGCCGCCGGTAAAACGCCCACGAGCGCTTCGCGAACTTGCGCTTGCGGATCTCCACCGGCTTCTGCCGGCGCAGATAACGCGGCTCTTCCTCGGCCAGCATGTCCGGCTGGTAGCCGCTCTCGTCCGCCGCCGTCGCCGCCGTCATCCGGCTTTTCGCCATTGGTTTTACTCGTTCCAAATCACGACCTCGTTTTCCAGCTCAAATCCGTACGCCGCGCGCACCCGCTCCCGCACATCGGCGATCAGCGCCAGCATGTCCGCCGACGTCGCATTTCCCGCGTTCACGAAAAAATTCGCGTGCCGCTCGCTCACCCGCGCTCCGCCCACCGCGTGGCCCTTCAAGCCCAGCTCGTCGATCATCCGCCCCGCCGATGCTCCGGGAGGATTTTTAAATATGCAGCCCGCGCTTTTTTGATTCAGCGGCTGGGACGAGCGCCGCTTCTCGTTGCAGATACGAATCCCATCTAAAATTTCACGGAACGGTTTGGAGGGCAGTTCCAGTTTCACCGCGAGCATCATATCATCAGGCGCAAAAGAAGTGTGCCGGTATTCGAAAGAAATTTGCTCCCCCCTCAGGGTCTCGATCCGCCGGCTGGCCGCCCGGTAGACCGTCACTTCCCGCACGTAGCTCCCGATCTGCATCCCGTAGGCCCCCGCGTTCATCCGCAGCGCCCCGCCCACCGTCCCCGGCACTCCGATCAGCCCTTCCATCCCCCCCAGATTGTTTTTCGCGCAGTACGTCACCGTTCGCCCCAGATCCGCCGCCGCATCCACTTCCACGATATTCCCCTCGATGCGCACCTCCTGCTCGGCCCGCGCCAGTTGCAGCACCACCCACGGCAGCTCCCCGTCGCGAACCAGCAGGTTCGACCCGCCGCCCAGAAACCGGTGGGCGATCCCCTGCTCATCCAGCAGCCGCACCACCTCCGGGATCGTCTCGTGCCTCCGCAGCCGCAGCAGGTCCGTCGTCCCCCCGATCCCCAGCGACGTCAGGCTGGCCAGCGACACCCCGCTGCGCAGCTCCACGTCCAGCCCGGCCAGCGCCGCCAAAAGTTTGGCGTCTTCAAGCTTCATCGCTCTTCACTTTCTTTTCCTGCGCCGAATATTGCGCCGCCAGCAGTTGCGCCAACTCGCTTCCTGCGCGGCTCACGCTCCCCGCTCCGATCGTCAGCAGCGCATCCCCCGGCCGCGCCTCCCGCAGCAGCCGTTCGATGCCCTCCTGCATGGACGCGCAATACACCACGTTTTTGTGCCCCGCCCCACGAATCGCCGCCGCCAGCGCTTCGCTGGTAACCCCGGCAATGGGCGCCTCGCTCGCCGCGTAAATATCCGTCAGCACCACCACATCCGCCTGATTGAACGCGCGGCAGAACTCGTCCCACAGATGCTGCGTCCGCGTGTAGCGGTGCGGCTGGAACAGCGCCAATATCCGGCTGAACCCGCATCCCCGCGCCGCCTCCAGCGTCGCCCGAATCTCCGCCGGATGGTGGCCGTAATCGTCAATCACGGTGATCTCGTTGGCCACGCCCTTCACGTCGAACCGCCGCCCCACTCCGGAGAATTTCTCCAGCCCCTCGCGAATCAGCTCCGCCGGGACATTCAGATACAGCGCCACCGCCGCCGCCGCCGCGGCGTTGCGCACGTTGTGCATCCCCGGCGGCGTCGCCAGCCGGAACTTCCCCAGGTCATCTCCCTTGTACGTCAGCCGGAATTCGCTCCCCAGCCCCTTCATCTCCGTCTCCGTGATCACCAGGTCGGCCTGGCTCGACGTCCCGTAGGTAATGATGGGCCGCTTCACGTGCGGAATGATCGCCTGCACGTTGGGCTCGTCCAGGCACAAAATCGCGGCCCCGTAAAACGGCACGCGGTTCACGAACTCCACAAACGCCTGCTGAATATCCTCAAGCGACGCGTACTGGTCCAGATGCTCGCGGTCAATCGTCGTCACCACCGCCACCACCGGCGCCAACAGCAAAAAACTCCGGTCGCTCTCGTCCGCCTCCACCACGAAATATTCGCCCCTGCCCAGGCGCGCCGTCGTCCCCGCCTGGTTCACCCGCCCGCCGATCACGAACGTGGGGTCCAGATGCGCCGCCGCCAGCACCGAGGCCACCATCGAAGTCGTCGTGGTCTTCCCGTGCGCTCCCGCCACGGCGATCCCGTACTTCAGGCGCATCAGCTCCGCCAGCATCTCCGCCCGCGGAATCACCGGAATCTTCCGCGTGTGCGCCTCCACCACTTCCGGGTTCTCCGCCTTCACCGCCGAGGAAATCACCACCACGTGCGCGCCTTCCACGTTTTGCGCCGCGTGTCCCTCGTGCACCGTCGCCCCCAGACTCTCCAGCCGCTCCGTGATCGCCGACAGCTTCGTGTCCGAGCCGCTCACCGAATACCCCAGCGTCAGCAGCACCTCGGCAATCCCGCTCATGCCGATGCCCCCGATGCCCACCAGATGGATCCGCTGAAAATTTCGAAACGTCACCATCATCCCCGCGCCCCCCTGGTCTTCGCCGCCGCTTCGATCAGATTCACGATCTCTCCCGCCGCTCCGGCCCGCCCCAGCCGCTTCGCTCCCTGTGCCAGCTTCTCGATTTCCCCCGGCTGGTCCATCAGCGAGAAAATCTCCGCCATCAGCCGTTCACCCGTCAATTCCGGCTCCGCAATCACCCGCCCCGCGCCGGCCCGCGCCATCTCCTGCGCGTTGCGCAACTGGTGGCTGTCCGTGGCCGCTCCAAACGGAATAAAGATCGCCGCCCGCCCCGCCGCGGCAACTTCCGCCGCGGTAATGGCCCCGGCGCGGCACACAATCAAATCCGCCCACGCAAACCGCTCCGCCATGTTCCCCACGAACGGCACTACCTCCGCCGGAAATCCCCACCTCACATAAGCCGCCTGCACTTCCCCCAGGTCGCGCTCGCCCGTTTGGTGCACCACCACCAGTTCTCCTTCTCGCGTCGCCAGCCGCTCCATCCCTTCCACGAACGCCCGGTTCACCGCCCGTGCCCCCTGGCTTCCTCCGGTGATCAGCAGGCGATAGCGCGGCCAAACCCTCCGCGCCGGGGCCGCAAAAAACTCCTGGCGCACCGGGCAGCCCGTCAGCACCGCTTTCGCTCCCCACCGCCGTGCCGGCTCTTCGTACGCCGTCGCGATGCGCGTAGCAATCCGCGCCAGCACGCGGTTGGTAAATCCCGGCTCCGCGTTGGGCTCGAAGATCACCGTGGGCACTCCGCCCAGCCACGCCGCCAGCAGCATCGGCCCCGCCGCATAGCCCCCCACGCCAAACGCCACGTCCGGCCGGTGCTTCCGCAGAATCCGCGCCGCATCCCACATCGCCGGAAACAGCATGGCCAGATTTTTCGCGAGCGTCGCTCCGCCCTTCCCTTTCAGTCCCGCCACGCGCAGCGTCTCCAGCGGCAATCCCGCTTGCGGCACCAGCCGCGCTTCCAATCCCCGCTCCGTCCCCACCAGCACCACTTCCCTGGCTTCTCCTCCCGCTGCTCCTCGCGCCAGCCATTCCCGCGCAATCGCAATCGCAGGAAACACGTGGCCGCCGGTGCCTCCTCCCGCGATCAATAGCTTCATTCTTGCCACCCGCTCATTCCTGCCAATCCTGCGGCCGCGCCTGCTGGCTGATATTCAGCAGCACTCCCGTGGCCGCCAGCATCACCACCAGGCTCGATCCTCCGTAGCTCACAAACGGCAGCGGAATCCCCTTCGTCGGCATCATGCCCAGCACCACCGCAAAATTAATCAGCGCCTGGCTGGTGATCATCGCCGTGATCCCCAGCGCCAGCAGCCTCCCGAAATTGTCCGGCGCTCCAAACGCCGCGCGCAACCCCCGCCACGCATACAGCACGAACAGCGTGATCAGAATCAGCGCCCCGGCAAATCCCAGCTCCTCGCAAATTACCGCGAAAATAAAATCCGTATGCGCCTCCGGCAGATAGAAAAGCTTTTGCTTGCTCTCCATCAGCCCCACTCCCGTGAACCCGCCCGAGCCCACCGCAATCAGCGATTGCAACAGTTGAAATCCCTTCCCCTGCGGATCGGCCTCCGGATTCAGGAATCCAAGCACGCGGTCATGCCGGTAACTCACCTTCATAATCAGCAGGTACAGCCCCGGCAGCCCCAACGCCGCTCCCGCTCCCAGCCATTTCGGCGAAAGCCCCGCGACGAATAGAATCGCCGCCGCGATCAGCACCAGCTCCACTGATGTCCCCAAATCCGGCTGCAGCACGATCAACCCGAAAAAAAGCAGCACCGGAGCCAGCGCCGGCCCCAGCGTCTTCACCAGATCCTCTTTGGTGAATTCCAACGTCGCCGTCTGCCTCCTCTTCTGCCCCAGAAACCACGCCAGATACAGAATCACCGCCAGCTTGGCCAGTTCCGACGGCTGAATCCCCCCCAAACTCCCGAAACGGATCCACCGGTGCGTGGCGTGCGATTTATCCAGAAAAAAAACTCCCACCAGCAGCACGAACACCACGCACACCGCCGAAAAAACCACCGCCGGCTCCCGCAGCCGCTGATAATCCAGCCGCATCAGCGCCAGCAGCGCGCCCAGCCCGATCCCCAGCCACAGCAATTGCCGCACCAGAAAATGCGCCGAATGTCCGTACTCCTCACCCGCCGTCACCGCCGACGCGCTGTACACCATCACCGCTCCCAGTAGACACAGTGTCAGCGTCACTCCAAACAGCCAGCGGTCCATCTCCAGCCGCCGCGGCATCCCTACACCTGCCCCGCCGGCGCGTTGGCCGCCTGCGGCCTGCCCGAATCCGCCGCTCGCCCGGCCAACTTGCTTACCAGTTCCTTGAATACGCGCCCGCGATGCTCGTAATTCTCAAACTGGTCGAAACTCGCGCACGCCGGCGCCAGCACCACCACGTCCCCGCTCCGCGCCTGCTCCGCCGCCATTTCCACGGCGCGCTCCAGCGTTCCCGCGCGCTCCAGCGGCGCGCTCCCCGCGATCTGCTCTTCGATCTTTCCCGCCGCCGCTCCGATCAGCAGCACCACCCGAGCTTTCTCTCCCAGCGGCCCGCGCAGCGGCCGGTAATCGCTTCCCTTGTCCTTGCCGCCCAGAATCACGACCATCCGCTCCGCAAACGCCTCCAGCGCCTTCAGCGTCGCGTCCACATTCGTCGCTTTCGAATCGTTGTAGTAGCGCACCCCGCCAATCTCCCCCGCGAACTCCAGCCGGTGCTCCACTCCCGCGAACCCCCGCACGCCGCGCGCAATCGCCTCCGGTCTCGCCCCCGCCAGCCGAGCCGCCAGCGCCCCCGCCAGCACATTTTCCAGATTGTGCGCCCCGGGCAGGGTTATATCGGCAACCGAAAGCAAAATTTCTTCCCTCCCCCCTTCCCGGAAAATAACCTCTCCGCCGCGCACGAACGCTCCCTGCTCCACTTCCCTCTTCCGGCTGAACCAGTACACTCGCGGACGCCGCGGCGCCAGCCCAGCCGCCGGCGCATCATCCGCGTTCACCACCGCGCAGTCCCGCTCCGTCTGATTTTCGAAAATCCGCGTCTTCGCTCCGGCGTATGCCGCCAGCGTCCCGTGCCGGTCCAGATGGTCGGGAGTCAAATTCAGGAACACGCTGATGTCCGGGCGAAACGCGGAAATCAGCTCCAGCTGAAAACTGGAAAGCTCCACCACCGCAATCGTCTCTTTGTTCGTACGCTCCACACAGCCAATCAGCGGCGTCCCGATATTTCCCGCCAGGATCACCGGAACCCCAGCCCCCTCCAGCAGATGCGCAATCAGCGAAGTCGTCGTGGTCTTTCCGTTCGACCCGGTAATCCCGATCACCCGGCCTTCCACGAACCGCCCGGCCAGTTCCACCTCGCTCCAGATCGTCACCCCGGCCGCCGCCGCGGCGCGCAACAGTGCATCCTCCGCCGGCACGCCCGGGCTGGGAATAATCAGATCCTGCGCCAGATACGTTTCCGCGCGGTGCCCGCCCAGCTCCAGCGCGCACCCTGCCGCCCGCAGCCGCGCAACATCCGCGCCTATCTCTTTTTCGCCGCGCGATTCGCTCGCCGTGACCCGCGCTCCGCGCTCCGCGCAGAACAGCGCCGTGGCCACGCCCGTCCGCGCCAGTCCCACCACCAGCACCCGCTTGCCCCGGAGATCGGTTTCATTCCTCATCCCGCATTCTCAAATCCCGCCGCCCCTTACCTCAGCTTCAGCGTAGTCAATGCAAACAGCGCGAAAATCAGCGCCGCGATCCAGAACCTCACAATCACCTTCGATTCGCTCCACCCAATCAGCTCGAAATGATGATGAATCGGCGCCATTCGAAACACCCTCTTCCCCCTCAGCCGGAATGACGCCACCTGAATGATCACCGAAAGCGCCTCCACCACGAAAATTCCGCCCACGAAAAACAGCAGAATCTCCTGCTTGATGATCACCGCGATCACTCCCAGCGTTCCTCCGAGCGACAGCGAACCCACATCCCCCATGAACACCTCGGCCGGATGCGCGTTGTACCACAAAAATCCCAGCGAGGCCCCCACCAGCGCCCCGCAAAATACCGTCAGCTCTCCCACCCGCGGAATGTACTGAATATCCAGATAGCTGGCCCACCGCGCGTTGCTGCTCACGTAGGTGAGCACCGTCAGCGCGCTCGCCGCGATCACCGTGCACCCGATGGCCAGCCCGTCCAGCCCGTCCGTCAGGTTCACCGCGTTCGACGACCCCACGATCACCAGCGCCACGAACACCAGGAAAGGTAGAAACGCCAGCGGCCACAATTGCGGATGCTTCGCCAGCGAATGGATCACCATGTCCGGATGCACCTTCTTGAAGAACGGCACCACCCATTCCGTCGAATACGCGCTGTGCCTCGCCAGCACCAGCAGCACAATCCCCACCACCACGCTCACCATTCCCTGCAACAGGATCTTCTGCCGCCCGCTGATCCCCAGATTCTTCCGCCGCGCCACCTTCGCGTAATCGTCGAAAAATCCAATCACCGCGAACCCCACCATCGAAAACAGCGCCAGTTGCACGAAACTGTTGGTCAGGTTGGCCCACAGCAGCGTCGGCACCACCGTCGCCAGCACGATCAGCACTCCTCCCATCGTCGGCGTGCCCGCCTTCTTCTGGTGCCCCTGCGGCCCTTCCTCCCGGATGTATTGCCCGATCTGCAGCTCCCGCAGCTTGCGAATCACCCACGGCCCGAACACCAGTGCCAGAAACAGCCCCGTCAGGCTGGCGTACGCCGTCCTCACCGTCAAGTAGCGGAACACGTTGAACGCGCTGAAATACGGCCGCAACAATTCGTAAAAGAGGTAGTACAGCATGCTAGTGGCGCGCCCCCATCTCCGATGCTTTTTCCGGCATGCGGCGCGCCAGCAGCGCCTCCACGATTCGTTCCATCTTCACGCTCCGCGATCCCTTCACCAGCAGCAAGTCCCCCGGCGCCAGAAATCCGCCCAGAAATTTCGCCGCTTCCTCCGACGTTGCAAAATGCGCTCCCTGCTCCCGCGGATGTCCCGCCTCCACCGCCGCTTCGAAAATCCTTTCCGCGTCCCCCGCCACCGTGAAGATCCAGTCCACCTTCCCGCTTCGCGCCGCCGCCCGCCCCGCTTCCCGGTGCAGCTCCGCCGACGCCGCTCCAAGTTCGCGCATCTCTCCCGCCGCCAGGATCCGCCGCGCAAAATTCGGCGTCGCCCCCAGCAGCTCGATCGCCGCGCCCAGCGACGCCGGGCTCGAATTGTAACTGTCGTTGATCACCGCCGCCCCGTCGTCAAACCGCATCAGCTCCCCGCGCATCGCCGCCGCATGCAAGAGCGGAAAAACCTGCTGCGCTTCCCGCGCTCCCACTCCCCACACGCTCGCCGCCGCCAGCGCTCCCAGCGCATTCCCCACCTGGTGCCGCCCCGCCAGCGGCAGGCTCAGCCTTGCCCGCTCCCCCGGCCCCACATATGTGAACACCGTTCCCATCGCCCCGCGGTCCTCGATCCCCTCCGCGCGAAACTCCGCTTCCTGCTCCACTCCGTACGTCAGCACCCGCCCCGGCGCATACTTCGCAAACGCCGCCACCCGCGCATCGTCCGCGTTCAGCACAGCCACCGACTCCGTTCCGTTCAACCCCTCCACCAGTTCCCTCTTCGCCAGCGCAATTTCCTCCACCGCCGAAAAAAACTCCAGATGCGCCGGCGTCACCCTTGTCACCACCGCCACGTCCGGCCGCGCCACCGCCGCCAGCCGCGCCAGCTCGCCCCTCCGCGACATCCCCATCTCCAGCACCGCCGCCTCGTGCTCCTCCTCCAGACGGCACAGCGTCAGCGGCAGTCCGTACTCGTTATTGAGATTTCCCTCCGACTTCAGTACGCGGAATTTCGCGCCCAGCAAAGCCGCCAGGATCTCTTTCGTGCTGGTCTTCCCCACCGACCCCGTGACCGCCGCAAGACGCTTTCCCCACGCTTCCCTCTGCGCTCTCCCCAGTTGCTGCAGCGCCTGGAAGGTATCCTCCACGACGATGCACCGTCCGCGCACCGCCTCCTCGTATCTCCCGGCTTCTCCGCGCGACACCACCGCTGCCACAGCCCCGCGATCCAGCACCGCCCCCACATACTCGTGTCCGTTATGACGCGGTCCGTGGATGGCGATAAACAGCTCTCCGGCTCGGATCGTCCGAGAATCAATCGAGACGCCGGCCATCCGGGCCATGGGGTCGAGCCCCTCTCCCGCCTTCGCGCGCAAAGCGCCAGCCACCTGTGTAAGCGTCCACCGCATAAGTTCCTCAATACGCTTGTCTTGCGGACCGTGTCCGCTCCCGATTTTGTTTTCACCGGTTCTGAGGTTTCCCCCTTTCGGAAGTCTCCCTCTGGAACGTGACCCGGCTCCTCAAGCGGTTAATAGATGATAGAGCGTGTCACGTGCCAAACCCGCGTTCGCGCAGCGCCCGCCGCGCCATTTCCCGGTCGTCAAACTCAAACGTCCGGTCGGCCATGATCTGCCGGTTCTCGTGCCCCTTCCCCGCCAGCAGCACGATGTCCCCTTCCCGCGCCTGATCAAACGCCAGACTGATGGCCTTCTCCCGGTCCGGCTCAACAAGATATTTCCCCGAAGCCTTCTGTAGTCCCACCACAATGTCGTTGATGATCGACAGCGGATCCTCATGCCGCGGGTTGTCGCTGGACACTACCGTCAGATCGCTCAGCCGCCCCGCCACTTCTCCCATCACCGGCCTCTTCGTGCGGTCCTTGCCTCCGCCGCAGCCGAAGAGCAGAATCACCCGCCCCTTCGGGTTCAGCTCCCGCGCCGTCTTGATCAGATTCTCGATGGCGTCATCCGTGTGCGCATAATCCACCACCACCAGATACGGCTGCCCCAGATCAATCCGCTGAAACCGCCCCGCCACGCTTTCCAGTTGCTCCACTCCCAGCGCGATCTGCTCGTTCGAAATCCCCAGAGCCTGCGCCGCTCCGATCGCCGCCAGAATATTGTAAACATTGATGCGCCCCACCAGCGGCGAACGCACCGCGATCTTCCCCTCCGGCGTCTGCGCCGTGAATGCCAGCCCCTCGAACGAGAGGCTGAATTTCTTCGCCGAAATATCCGCGCGCTCCTCGATCCCGTACGTCACCGTCCTCTTCGCCAGCCCCGCCAGCCTCGGCCCGTATTCATCGTCCGCGTTCAATACCGCGCACTCCGGCGCGCCCGCTCCGGTCCCCTCGAACAATCTCCTCTTCGCCGCGAAGTACTCCTCGAACGTCTTGTGATAATCCATGTGCTCGCGCGTCAGGTTCGTGAACACAGCCGCGGCGAACCGGCAGCCCCACAGCCGCTCCATCGTCAGCGCATGCGAACTCGCTTCCAGCACCGCGTACCGCCCGCCCTCGTCCCGGATCTCCGCCAGAAATCCCTGCAAGTCCACCGACTCCGGCGTCGTGTTCGGCGAGGGATAGACCCCTCGCGGCGTGTGATATTCAATCGTCCCGAAAAGCCCGGTCTTGGCTCCCCCGGCCTTCAGAATCGAATTGATCACGTGCGTCGTCGTGGTCTTCCCGTTCGTCCCGGTCACCGCAACCAACTGCAACGCCTCCGCCGGATGCCCGAAAAAATTTCCCGCCGCTATCGCCAGCGCCTTGCGCGCTTCCTTCACCCGCACCCACCCAATCCGCGCATCCAATCCCGCCGGACGCTCCTCCTCGCTGGCCACCACCACCGCCCCGCCGGCCACCGCCTCCGCCACGTATTTATTCCCGTCCGCCTTGGCCCCGTGCAGCGCAAAAAATAGCGACCCCGCTCCCGCCTTCCCCGAATGGCAGGCCACTTGGCGGATCTCCGCTCCTGCCGCCGTTCCCGCGGAAACCACCTCCACGCCCTTCATCACTTCTTCCAGTCTCATTGGCCCCGTCCCGCTCGTTCCGGCTTGCCCTGCTCCTGCTGCACTTTCCGTTCCCAATTCCTCTCGCGCTGCCGCAGCCCTCATCTACTCCCTCTCCGCGCGCCGCGCGTCCCCTCGTTCTCCCGTTGCGCCGGAGCCGCCGCAGCCCCAAACCGCACCACTATTTTTCCTCCGTGCCGCAGCTTGGCCCCGGCTACCGGAGCCTGCTCGATGGCCACTCCCGTCCCCACCAGCACCGGCTCAATTCCCAGCGCCAGGCATTCCCGCGTCACTTCCCGCATCGTCTTCCCCGCCAGCGCGGGCGCCGCCACGCTTCCCCCCTCATCCACCGCCACTGTCACGACCGTCGTTTCCGCCTTCTCCTTCTTCTCTTTCTTTGATTCATTATCGGCCGCTTCCGGCTGTACGGCAAAATCCACCGCCGCAAAATCCTCCAGGCTCCCCGCCCCTTCCCCTCGCTCCTGCCGGTACGCCGCCTTCATCACCCGCGCCCCGCCCGGCACGTCCCGCGGCACATCCAGATAGCTCAGCACCTGCTCCGCAATCCTCTTGAACACCGGCGCCGCCACCTGCCCTCCTTCATGCTGCCCCTGCGGCGAATCCAGCGACACCAACACCGCGATCGCCGGCGAATTCAGCGGCGCAAATCCCGAAAATGATGCGATGAACTGCGTCGCCGAATATCTCCCCGTCGCCGGATCGATCTTCTGCGCCGACCCCGTCTTCCCTCCCGCCGTCCACCCGTCCAGCCGCGCCAGTTCTCCCGTTCCGTTCAACACCACCCCTTCCATCAGCCGCCGCAGCGTCGCCGCCGTTTCCGGACGAATCACCCGCCGCCCGTCCTCCTCGTTGCCCGTTCCCATCCCCGCTAGTACTTCATCGCCGCGCCGCAACTCCCGCACCATCCGCGGCTTGTGCAGCACTCCTCCATTGGCTATCGCCGAGACCGCGCTCACTAGCTGCAGCGGCGTCACTCCCACTTCCTGCCCCATCGACACCGAACCCAGCGATATCGGCGTCCAGTTCTCCAGCCTCCTCAGCAATCCCTTGCTCTCCCCGGGCAAATCCACTCCCGTGGTGGCCCCAAACCCAAACGCCCGGATGTATTCGTGGAATTTCGGCGCTCCCAGACGCAGCGCGATCTTGATCGCCCCCACGTCGCTCGATTCCGCCAGGATCTGCGCCACCGTCAGCCGCCCGAACGCCTTGTGGTCCCTTATGCGGTGCCCCGCGATGTACACTGCTCCGTTCTGGCAATCGAATACCTCGTCCGCGCGGATCAGCCGCTCGTCAAACGCCGCCGCCAAAGTAATCAGTTTGAATGTCGAACCCGGCTCGTACAGCGCCGCCACCGCCCGGTTCATGTGCGCCTCGGAGGGACTATCCCCCGGCGCGTTGGGATTGAACCGCGGCCAGTTGGCCACCGCCAGCAGCTCCCCGTTCGCCGGGTTCTGCACCACCACCGTCCCGGCAATCGCATGCGTGCGCTCAATCGCCGCCGCCAGCTCCCGCTCCGCAATGTACTGGATCTTTTCATCCAGCGTCAGCACCACGCTGGCCCCCGCCTCCCGCGTCGATTCGCCCGAATCCATCCAGCGGTGCCGCGCGTCCGACTGCACCAGTATCTTTTCCGGCTTGCTGCGGATCTGCCCGTCCAGCTCGTACTCGATTCCCGCCAGGCCCTTCTCGTCCAAATCCACGTACCCCAGCACGTGCGCGGCCAGTTCCCGCTTCGGATAAAATCGCTGATTTTCCTTTTGGAAGTATATGCCCCGCAGATTCAGCGCCGCGATCGCCTGCATCTTCTCCGGCGGCAGCTTCCGCGCAATCCATACGAACGACCGCGCCGGGTCCAGCCGCGCCTCCAGAATCTCCCGCGGAATGTGCAGCACGCTCGAGAGCAGCCGCGCCGCCAGCCGCACGTCCCGAATCTCTCCGGGCACGGCAAAGCAGGAGTCCACCGGAATGCTCATGGCCAGGGGATGCAGGTTGCGGTCGTAGATCGAGCCGCGCCGCGGAGTCACCTCCACGATGCGCTGCTGCTGGCGCTGGGCGCGCCCTAGAAATTCACTGTATTGGTAAAGTTGCAGCCAGCCCAGGCGTCCCGCCACGGCCAGCATCCACAGCGCCGCTACGCCGGCGACAATCACCAAACGTGCGTGGAAACGATGCGTTTGCATGCGGTTTCAGACCGACGGTCCTTCCGCCCGGCTGTTCCTGGATGTCCAATCTCTCCCGCGCTTCCCGCTTCCCTGCCCCGCTCCCATCACCGCGCGCGGCCTGTCCGCGGATAGCTCACCGCCGCCACTTCCGCTCCCGCCGGAGCCTCGCCCATTTCCATCTGTCCCGGCAGCGCATCCGTCAGCCCCAGCTGCCTCCGCGCGATCCGGTCGATCCTCATCGGACTGCGCAGCCCGGCCACCTCCAGCTTCAGCTCCGTATTCACCGCCGAGGCCTGCGCCTGCTTGGTCTTCAAATCTTCCAGTTGGAATCCCAGCTCGATACACCGGAACCTCTGATATCCGTACAGCAGAAAGCACCCCGCCACCAGGCACCACAGCGCCACTGTCCGCGCCAGTTCCCGCGCGCGCGCCGGCTGCACCGCGCGCACCAGCCGCGAGTTATCAATCCGCTTGACGGTATGAAACTCCGCCATCCCCGCCCGCTGTTTTTTGTTTCCTCTCAAAACGCTCACACTTTCTCCGCGCAGCGCAGTTTCGCGCTCCGCGCCCGCGGATTCGCCGCGATCTCCTGCTCCCCGGGGACCACCACGTGCTTCGTCAGAATCCTCATTGTTCCCTGACGCGCGCTCTCCTGAAATGCCTGCTTCACCTTGCGGTCTTCCCCCGAGTGGTAACTCAACACCACCAACCGTCCTCCCGAATTCATTGTGGCGGGAGCGTGGAATAGAAACTGCCCGAGTTCCTCCATCTCTCGATTCACCGCTATCCGCAGCGCCAGAAACGTTTTTGTTGCGGGATGCAGCTTCTGCCTTCCCCTTTGTTTCCGCGCCCCTGCCACAGTCGT
>JAIQGC010000004.1:0-33952 GCA_020072805.1 Terriglobia bacterium | reverse complement strand
GGTGGGCCGTGTCCCGGGTCGCACGCGCCCTCACGATCGCCCTGGCGATCCTTCTGGAATCGCGCTCTTCGGCTGCCCCGTAGAGCAAATCGGCCAGTTCCTTCTCTGGCCAGCGATTCACAATCTCTTCCGCGGTCAGCTCTTCGCTCTGGTCCATGCGCATGTCCAGAGGCCCCGCCTCCCGAAACGAAAATCCGCTTGCCGCCTGGTCAAGCTGCATGCTCGACACCCCGAGATCGGCCAGTATGCCGTCCACTCCCGGCAGCCCCTGCTCTTGCACGACCGTCGCAATCCTCGAAAACGGGCTGTGGATCAGCGTAACGCGCTCCCCAAAACTCTTTAGCCGCTCCCCCGCCAGCTCCAGCGCCCGTTCGTCCCGCTCCAAACTGATCAGCCGCCCGGAGGTCAGCCGTCCCGCAATCGCTTCCGAATGCCCGCCGGCGCCCAGCGTGGCGTCGATGTAGATTCCGCTTGGCTTGATGTCCAGCCATTCCAGCACCTCCTGCATCATCACCGGCGTGTGCGGCCCTGTCCTCGCCTCTCGCCGGTCTTCCGTCACTTCTTATATCCCCAGGTCTTCCAAAGCCTTGTCGTCTTCCTCGGTGTACGGCGCGCTCTTCATGTCTTCGACCACCTTGCTGTGGTTCATCACTTCCAGATGGTCCAGACTCCCAAAAACGTCCACCTCGCCCTTCATCCTCGCCGCCTCACGCAGCACCGCAGGCACCAGCACCCGTCCCTGCCCGTCCACTTCCACCGCCTGCCCGAAATAACTCGTCCGCATCAAAAATTTCCGCTTGGCCCGGTTCTGCGACGAGACCCGCGCCAGCTTGTCTTCAATCTCTGACCACACCTTCATCGGATAAATCCGCGCCGATTCTCCCGTCGTGCTCGTAATGTAGAACTGATTCCCATACTCCTTCACGGCATCTAGAAACACGGCGGGTATCTTCAATCTCCCCTTCTCGTCGATCTTCGCCGGACAATTTCCCCGCAGTTTCATGCCGCTCTCTTGCTTCCTGGCTGCTTTTGCGTTCTTTCCAGCCCGCCATTCAGAAGCTCCTACCGCGCCCTACTCCCATCTACTTCCTTCCAACTACTCCCATTCCACTCCACTTTCACCCACATCCTAACCCGCTTTTCCTCCTTGTCAAGCAGAATTCTCATTTTGAGCTACTTTTTTTAGGGGTGCCCTCTGCTTCCCTTTAGGCAGGCCATATCTCGCCAGGGCAAAAATCGCTACAGCTTGTGGTCGGTCCTATTCTCGACAACTAATCTTCGCGGTGCGCTTCTTCCAACAAAACCTTCCCGGCCATCGCCCTCTCCCTTAATTTTTTTCTCGAAGAGGCCTTCTTCTCCCGCGCCGCGTTATACTTCTTCCGCGTTTCCACCGCCTGGCCTGTCCCCGGCGTATCTCTTCCCCAGGAGAATTCCCCATGACCCCGGAACTGCACAGCAAACCGCGCCTCGCTCCCGGTTGCCGCGTCAGCGACGCTCCGCAGCAGCTCCGTGTTCTGCACATGCCCGGCCGCGATCTCCGCCTGCAGGGTCCCAGCATCGAAATCATCGAACTCTGTGACGGAAACCACACCGTGCAGCAGATCATCGCGGAACTGCACAAGCTCTATTCCCGCGCCAATCCCCAAAAAATGCAGGACGACATTCTCGGCTATCTGGCCATGCTCCACAGCCAGCACGCGCTCATTTTTGAATGATTGCCTAAGCCGCTGCCACTCCTGGCCTCTCCAACCGCAGCAGCACCCGGAAAATAAAGACCAGTGCTCCTGCCAGGCACATCGTCCCGAATATCGCCAGCGTCCGCGGCGCTCCGATATGCCGCGCCACCAGCCCCGCGATCAGCGCCCCGATCGGCTGCACTCCCATGAACATCGAGGCATACACCGCCATCACCCGCCCGCGCAGCTCATCCGGCACGCGGCTCTGCACAATCGTATTCGTCGCCGCCATCTGCGCCGTCGCCGCGAATCCCACCACGAATAGCACTCCTGCCGAAATCATGAAGATCTTCGACTGCGAAAAAGCAACCAACCCCAGCGCACAGATCACCGCCGTCACTGCCGTAAACCGCGCCAATCCCTTGTAGCTCGTGCGTGCCGCGAAATGCAGCGCCCCGAACACCGCCCCCACTCCCGCCGCGCTCATCAAGAATCCCAGTCCCTGCGCTCCCCCGTGCAGAATGTCATTCGCAAAAATGGGCATGAACACCGAATACTGCAACCCCAGCAGGCTCAGCAGACTCAGCAGCAGCAGCGCCGACCGCACCGCCCGGTCTCCCCACACAAACCGGAATCCCTCGATGAAGTTGCGCAACGGCGATCCCTCACCGGAACTCGGCGCCACCCGCGCCGGACGCATCGCCGCCAGCGCCCCGATCACCGCCAGGAAACTCAGCCCGTTCAGAAAAAAGCACCAGCCTTCCCCCACCCACGCAATCGCCAACCCCGCCACCGCCGGCCCCACCACCCGTGCCCCGTTAAAGATCGAGGAATTCAGCGCAATTGCGTTCGGCAGATCCTCCTTCCCCACCATCTGCACGATGAAAGCCTGCCGGATGGGCACGTCGAAAGAATTCACGATCCCCAGCAGAAACGCGATTGTGATCAGGTGCCACACCCGCACCGTGTGCGTCAGCGTCAGCGCCGCCAGCAAGAATGCCAGCGCCATCGACGCCGCCTGCGTCCAAATCACGCTGCGGTGCCGGTCGTAATGATCCGCCACGTACCCGCCTACCGCCGCCAGCGGCAGAATCGGTATCTGGCTGGCGAATCCAAACAACCCCAGCAGCGCCGCCGAACCCGTCAGCTTGTACACCAGCCACAGCTGCGCCGTCGTCTGCATCCACGTCCCGCACAGCGACGTCAGCTGACCGGCGAAAAATAACTGGAAATTGCGATGCTGCAATGCGCGAAAGCGCGCGCTCACCTGAAGTTTCATCCTCACCCAAAATTTGCCCGGATGTTTGTTCGAATCGCGGGAGCTGCCTCAGCCCCCGTTTTACGATGTGCGAATCGCCCCGGATTGTCAACGCAGGCAATCCCGCGCCTTCCCTCAGTGCGGCTGTTCCCCCGGCGGGTCCGGCGCACCGCCCACGTGCAGATGGCTCAAATCCCGCAGCAGCGCCTTGTCCTCTGCGCTCATCCCCCGCGTGAAGTCCGCATCCCCCAGCCGCCGGTTCCGCGCCCCTTCCGGCATTTCCCGCAGCACGTTCAATCTCTTCTGGATCGCCTGCCGCCTCTCCGCCGGCATTCCCTGCCACCTCGGCAGCACATCCTTGCGCACGTGCTCCCGCTGCTCCGGCGTCATCTGCCTCCACACCCGCTCCCGCTCCCGCAACTCTTCCCTCTGGCGCGCCGGCAGATTGTCCCACTTTTCGAATCTCTTCCGGATCTTCTCCTGCCCTTCCGGCGGCAGCGCGTTGTATTTCTGGCCGTTCTCCAGAACCCGCTCGCGCTCCTCCGCCGGCATTCCCCGCAAATGCTCCGCCCACGGCGGCCGGTCTCCCGTCCCCGTCCGCTCCTTGCGATTCTCCTGTCCTGCAATCCCCCGCCCGCCATTTCCCGCACGGGAAGTATCCGTCGCGCGCCCCGCATCCGCGCCCCGTCCCCTACTCGTTCCCTCGGGCGAATGTCCCGCCGCACCCGAAGGACGATCCGCTCCACCCGCTCCCCGTCTCGCGCTCGTCCCTTCCGTGGAATGCCCCAGCGCCCCTGTGGCGCGATCCGCGGGACGATCCGCCCCGCGCACCACCGGCCGCTCCACTCTCCGCTCTTCCCTCACCCCTTCGCGCCTCTGCGCCGCCGCCGGCGCCCGCCGCTCCGTCTTCCCTGCGCTCGCTCCGCGCTCCGCCTTGCGCGTCTCCTTCTTCTCCGCCTCTGGACGCTGCGCCGCTCCTGCCGCCAACACAATTCCCAGCAACGCCGCCGCCAGCGCCGCCCCTCTCACGAATTGGATTCGTCCGCTCATCTCCCGCTCTTCCCGCCCGCTAATTCCCCTCCGCCTGCACCGCCGGCGGCAGATCCGCGAGCGGCTCGAAATTCTCCAGCACATCGAAATCTTCCAGCACCGGCAAATCCTTCACCATCCGCATCTGATCCTCCGCGCGCATCTCCGCCCCCGCGTAGTGCGGATACGCATCCACGTCCCGCGGCCGCGACCCCACCCACACGCACAGCAGCGCCAGCAGAGCCGCCGCAAACGCCACCCGCGGCGCAGGCGCCAGCCACGCCCACCAACTCTCCCTCGCCGCCTCCACTGCTATCCGCGCCTGCAACCGCGCATCAAACCCCTCCGTCGGCATGATCTTCGGCATCTCTTCCAGCAACCCGCTCACCGCGCGAAACTCCGTTACCCTCCGCCCGCACTCCGCGCATCCCGCCAGATGAGCCTCCGCCTTGCGCAACTCCCGCGCCTCCAGCCGACCATCCACGTACCCCAAAATATATTTTTCCATCTTCCCGCAGTTCATGACTTCCCTTCCTTCCTAACTTCCCGCCTTGGGCCCTTGCCCCACCAGCGGCGCCAACTCCACCCGCAACGTCTCATATGCCCGGAACAACAACGACTTCAGCGCGCTCTCCGAACACCGCAAACTCTTGGCAATCTCCCCGTAACTCAACTCCTCGTACTTATGCAGCAGCACCGCCGCCCTCTGTTTCTCCGGCAACCTCTCCACCGCTTCGCGAATCATCCGGCTGCGCGCCTCCTCCACCAGATGCTGCTCGATATTCGCGCTCCGCTCCTCCACGTCCAGCGGCCTCTCCTCGCCCTCTTCCGTCTCCCCCGCCGGCTGCTCGATGGAAATCTCCTGCTTCTGGTGCCGCGTATCCCGCACCGAATTCAGCGCCAGATTTGTCGCGATCCGAAACAGCCAGGTGCTGAACTTCGCGCTCGGCTCATACCCCCCGCGCGCCCGGTACACTCGCAGAAAAACCTCCTGCGCCAAATCCTCCGCCTGCGCCCGGTTCCGCACCATCCGGTAAAGAAAATTGATCACTGGCGACCGGTACCGGTGCAGCAGCAGCGCAAACGACTGCTCGTCGCCCGCCTTCACTTCGAGCATCAACTGGACGTCGGTTTGAGCCATCGCCCACATACTACAATTAACCCATCCCAGCCGATAAAGTTGCGTTTTAAGTTGTGCGGAAAGAGGCCCTGCGGAAAACCTAAAAATGCCCTAAATACTTCAATATCAACAAGCTACCCACACCCAAAAACACCAGTAACGCCGTCCGCCATCCCGGCGCCCGGTTCACTTCCGGCAGCAAATCCGTCGCCGCCACGTAAATCGTCACCCCGCCCGAGAGCGGCAGCGCATATTGTAAATGCGCGCTCAACACGCTCGTCAGCACCACTCCCGCCAGCGTCGCCGCTCCCAGCCCGCCCGCCGCCAGCAGCGCCCGCCTCTTCCCCTGCCCGCTGGCCATCACCACCGAAGCCACCGTAAATCCCTCCGGCAGCTTGTGCAAAAACACCGCCGCGAAAATCACCATGCCCAGCCACGTGGAAACCAAAAACCCCGCCGCAATCGCCACACCGTCAAAAAACGTGTGGATCCCCAGCCCCAGCAGCGCCGTCGTGCTCGCATGCACGTGCCGCATCTGCTCCGCGTGCGTCTCTTCCCCAAAATGAAAATGCGGCGCCAGCGTGTGCTCAAAAAGGTGCACAAGGAAATACCCTCCCAGCACCCACAGCAGCGCCGGCTCTCCACCCAGCTTCAATGATTCCGGAAGTATTTCCAGGAAGGCCACCGACAACATGTAACTCCCGCCCAGCGCCAAAAAATAATGCAGATACTGCCGCGGCCATTCCCGCCGCACCACAAAATACCCGCCCGTCAGATTCCCCGCCGCCGCCACCAGCCCCAGCCCGGCCGCCATCACCATCCGCATTGCTACGGCGTGTTCCATAGCGCCTCAGCCGCTGTGCCGGAAGAGGATCACGTCCCCTTCCTGCACAATGTAATCCCGCCCTTCCAGCCGCACCTTGGCCTTCTCCTTCGCCGCGGCCACGCTGCCAAACTCCAGCAAATCGTTCCAGCGCACCACCTCCGCGCGAATGAAACCCTTCTCGATGTCACTGTGAATCTCCCCCGCCGCCTTC
This sequence comes from Terriglobia bacterium, assembly GCA_020072805.1. Lineage (GTDB taxonomy): Bacteria > Acidobacteriota > Terriglobia > Acidiferrales > UBA7541 > Acidiferrum. The sequence goes on along the minus strand of JAIQGC010000004.1, from coordinate 27,832 downwards.
GCCGCCGTGCTGCCCTTGCGGATCGTCCATGCGCGCACTTCCGGCTCCCCCGCCGTGAAAAACGAAATCAGCCCCATCAAATCATATGTCGCCCGGATCAGCCGGTTCAGTCCCGGCTCCTTCAATCCATACGACGCCAGCATCTCCGCCGCTTCCTCTTCCTTCATCTCCGCTAGTTCCGCTTCCAGCCGCCCGCACACCGCGATCACCGCCGTGTTCGGCCGCCCCACCAGCGCGCTCAGCTTGTGCCGCTCCACCGCCGTGTCCATCTCCGCCGCCTCTTCGTCCCCCAGATTCAGCACGAAGAGCATCGGCCGCTGCGACAAAAACAGGTACCCGCTGACCGACTTCTTCTCCTCGGGAGTCATCTCCAGCTCCCGCAGCGGCTTTTCCGCCTCCAGGTGCAGTTTGCACCTCTCCAGCAGCGTCTTCTCGTTCTCCAGGACCGGGTCCTTCTTTTTCTTCAAATCCTTTTCGAGGCGCTCCAGCCGCCGCGTGATCTGGTCGTGGTCCGCGAAAATCAGCTCCAGCTCCAGATTCGTCGCGTCCCGCAGCGGATCAATGCTCCCTGCCGTATGCGGCACCGAAGGATCGTCAAACACCCGCAGCACATGCGCAATCGTATCCACCTCGCGCAGCGGGGCCAGTACCGCCGCATCTTTCGCGCGGTCCTTCTGCATCCCGCCCACGTCCACGTACTGCACCGTGGCATACGTAATTTTCTTCGGGTTATACAGCTTGGCCAACTCGAGCAGCCGCGGCTCCGGCACCTTGGCCACGCCCACGTGCGTTCCCTGTGCCCCAGCCTTGCCCTCGACGTGCGTCTTCGTCAGGATCCGGAACAGCGTCGTTTTCCCTACCTGTGGTAGTCCGATAATTCCTGTTTGCATAAGCACATAATCCTAGCACACCACGTCCCCGCAGGCCTCGCACTCAAGCCTCTACGCAGCAGTTCACCTTCCAATGGGCGTACTTTTGCTCAATATGCACTCAGCATTCGCGCGGCTCCGCCCGGCGGCTGGAGCAATTACCCACCGATTATTCTTATTGAGAAAGGAGGATGTAGATTTGGTTGGTCAATGAATTGCTAATGACAATGTCCGGACGGCCATCGCCATTCAGGTCCCCTACCGCCATATCGCTCAGTCCCGGTGCTAACGTAAATTGGTAGACCCCCGTGGCCGGAGCAACCTTGCCAAGCGCGCCGTTCAACGTCAGATTAAGTATCCCCGCTCCATAGTCCGCAACCAGAGCGTCGAGCTTGCCATCTTGATTAAGATCCGCAGCCTGCACAGTTACCCAATCGCTTGGCGTCGGATTGCTGTTGCTGTACACAGGGATAAGAGAACTCAGGGATGACTGAAATGTTCCATCACCGTTTCCCAATGAGATGAAAGCTTCACTGAAGAAGCCGATCAACAGGTCCCTCTTTCCATTGCCCTGGAAGTCTCCGCCAGCCAGCGATCCGGGGAAAGAGGAAACGAGCGGCGCCGTAGTCGCTGATTGCAATGTGCCGTCTCCATTGCCAGCGTAGAACACCAGCGTTCCAGTCGGCGTGGAACCATTGTCGCAAACCACGATATCCGGCTTATGGTCCCCGTTAAAATCTCCGACATCGATTCCAAAATACGCTCCCGGGAAAGAAGCGGCGGGTGAGAGCGCTCCCCCCGTGAACGTCCCGTCACCATGTCCCAGAAAGACGGAAATATTCCCATTGCCGCCGGTAACCAGATCCTGATGTCCGTCACCATTGAGGTCCGCGACCCGAGCATGGAAGAAGCCAAAAGAATTGGGAATAGGCGCCAGTTCAGTGAAAGTGCCATCCCCCTTGCTTAACAAAACGATGTCGGCCTGGGCACCCCCCATCGTTCCAATAACCAGGTCGGCCTTTCCGTCCTGGTTGAAATCTCCCGCGGCAATCGCGCCTATCCCCATGGCCGAGATTTGTACCGGCGACACAATCGGACTCTGAAATGTTCCGTTGCCATTGTTCAAGAAAACGGCAACAGTGTTGGAGGTGAAATTAGACACGGCAATATCCAGCGTCCCGTCGCCGTTAAAGTCACCCAGCACGACGGAACCCGGTTTGGTTCCACCGGAAGAAAGGTTTACGACGGGCGAAAAAGCCAAAGAATTGGGGGGAGGCGGGAGAGGCGCGCTGCCTCCACATCCGCAGAAGGCCACTGCCAAGAGGAACGTACACGCTTGAACAATCCGGCTTCTTGCCGTTTCCCGGAAACCACTCATTGGCCGCCCTTTTCGGTGTGTGTTTAATACTTAACTCGTTAAGATGCTGGGAGTATAGAGGAAGCAGTCCTGCAGTTCAACCCAAGATCATGTTAGTGGAAGAGAGTACTTGCCTAAAGCCCGCTCTAAGAACCCCATTAGACACTACACTCTTCTGGCCTCCCACCCTTCCTACCCACCGCAAAAAAACTCGCCGCCCTGCCTGGCGCGGCGAGTTTCCGTGCTTTCTAAAGCCAGATTTGTCTTTCTGCAGTCCTGAAATCCAAATTCCCTATTTCACCTGCAGCGATTCAATGTATTCCGTCAAATTATGAATCCGCAGATGCATCTCGGCTCCGTCCGTTCCTGTGGCCGACGACGTTCCCAGCACCCGCCCCCAGATCGGCATGTCGCTGGTTCCATGCGCCGGCACGGGCGTGCCAAAACGCAAGACTGCGGCCACATGGGCCGAAGGATACTTCCCCCCATTGTTCTTCGCCAAAACGCTGAGGTCGGTCGGCGCCGTCTTGAGTTCGGAAGCCGCCGGCCCGTCTCCCTTTCCCGTCTTCCCGTGGCACACCGCGCAATATTCCATGTACATCTCTTCCCCCGAATGCGCCGCGGTAGCTTTCATCGGCACTTTCTCAATGACCTTCTTCTGCCCTGTCCCGTCAGCCGGTTCTTGCGATCTCACGGCCAGCGTCAAACTCAACAGCAGGATTGCCCCGGCAAAACTCATCCACTTCATAACGCACCTCCAGGCAAAATCTCAAATCGGGTGGAATCGCGTCGTTTGGCTTCGATAGACCCATCCTTTATTTAAATCTCTTTTTTGCTCAAAGTCAGTGACAGCTATCACATGGAAGAGCGATCCCCCAAATTGCCTGGCGCAGTTGGTACGACAGCAACCGCTGATTTCCAGCGCCACGCCACCGTCTTCCAAGCGCTGGGCAAAGCAATATCCTTCCTGCTAAGCTTGCCTCTCTCACCCGGAGGAACCCGTGCCCAAAGAACTCCGCCTCCCGCCCTTCGACCTCCGCCTCGCCATGGACACCCTCGCCTCCCGCGACCCCCGCCTTGCCCGCCTCATCGCCGAAACGCAGGAATTCCGCATCGAAGTCGAAACCGCCGGCGCCGACACCCCCTACGAAGTCCTCCTCGAATCCATCGCCTACCAGTCCATCTCCGGCAAAGCCGCCGAAACCATTTTCAATCGAGTGAAAACCCTCGGCAAAAACGGCCACGCCCCTTCGCCCGATCAAATGCTGCAAATCCCCGCCCGCGCACTCCGCAAAGCCGGCCTCTCCGGCGCCAAAGTCCTGGCCATGAAAGACCTCGCCAAAAAAACTCTCCAGGGCGTCGTCCCCTCCCGCGCCGAAGCCGAAAAACTCTCCGACGAGCAGCTCGTCGCCCGCCTCATCTCCGTCCGCGGCGTCGGCGCCTGGACCGTCGAGATGTTCCTCATCTTCCGCCTCGGCCGCCCCGACGTTCTCCCCATCCACGACCTCGGCGTGCAAAAAGGCTACGCCGTCACCTACGGCAAACGCTTCATCCCCAAGCCCAAGGATCTGCTCAAATTCGGCGAACGCTGGCGCCCCTACCGCACCGTGGCCTCCTGGTACATGTGGCGCGCCGTCCACCAAAACGCCGCCAAAGCCCGCAAGATCGGCCGCGCCCCCACAAAGAAACCACGCCGCAAGCGCAGAAACTCCCGCAAATCCCTATAGGGGCGGGCCTTCAGGCCCGCTCTTGTATTCAAAGGGGGTCGGAACTTTAGCTCCGACATAAATGTTTTCTTTTCAATGCGGCTTTAGCCGCTGAGGAATTGACTTTCGGGTTGTCCCACAGGCCTTTCAGGCCCGCCCTGCCCCACGATCCGAATCACATTGCAGGTAACTTCGGCGTTCAATTTCACGGCCGCGCCGCCATCTCCCGCGCCAGGAAATACACCGCCGCCATCCCCGACAACAACACTCCGCTCTCGATCATCACCGAAACCCGGTGCAGCCGGTCAAACTCCCGCCGCAGCGGACTTTCCACAGGCGTGCTCTGCACCGACCCCATCTCCGCCCGCAATCGCCCCAGCCGCGCGCTCACTCCCAACTGCGAATACGCCGTCAGCGCCAGCATCAGCACCACAACCACCGCCACTGGCGCAACCAGACTGCCGAGCGATCGCGTCCTGATCACCCGCGCCACCAGAAAAATCACCCCGCACACCATCGCCCAAATATGCAGCCGCCCCAGCGCATACCCCACCATCGACCCCGCCACATCCCGCCCCGGCAGCACCGCAAACGCTCCCGGCGCCACCACAAAACTGAGGAACACATCGCCCCCCAGCCACAGGCTCAAACATAGAAACTCGATGCTACGCAGGAAGGTTGACATGGGCTGAAATCCGCTAGTATTGAGGTTGGGCGTTCTATAAAAAGATGGTGGGCGACAAAGGACTTGAACCTTTGACCTCTCCCGTGTGAGGGGAGCGCTCTAACCAACTGAGCTAGTCGCCCACAGTGTCCATTGCTTTTGTAACATGAACCCCGGGGAGATTCAACCGATGCCCGCAGCCACCGCCCAGATCGCCGCTCAATTGCAGCGCAGCATCAAGCGCGTCATTCACGGCAAGGACGAAGCCATCGATCTCGCCCTCGTCTCGCTTCTTGCCCGCGGACACATCCTCATCGAGGACGTTCCCGGCGTCGGCAAAACCACTCTCGCACAGGCCATCGCGCGTTCCTTCCAGTGCTCCTTCCAGCGCATCCAGTTCACCTCGGACCTGCTCCCCAGCGACGTCCTGGGCGTCAGCGTCTACAATCCCGAAACTCACCAGTTCGAATTCCGCACCGGACCCATTTTTGCCAACGTCATCCTGGCCGACGAAATCAACCGCACCACTCCGCGCACCCAGTCCGCCCTCCTCGAGGCCATGAACGAGGCTCAGGTCACCGTGGACGGCCAGACGCACACGCTGCCCCACCCCTTTCTCGTCGTCGCCACGCAGAATCCCGTCGAGCATCACGGCACCTACCCGCTTCCCGAATCCCAGCTGGACCGCTTCCTCATGCGCATCCGCATGGGCTACCCCTCGCTCGAAACCGAAAAAGAGATCCTGCGCAGGCGCTCCGGAAAATCCGCCGCAGATCCGCTGCAGGAAATCGCCCCCGTCGCGCAAGCCAGCGACATTCTGGCCATGCAGGAGGAGGTCATCCACGTGCGCGTGGAGGAGAGCCTGCTCGATTACGCGCTGCAAATTATCGGCAAGACGCGCCAGGCGCCCGAACTCGCGCTCGGCGTCAGCCCGCGCGGCTCCCTCATGCTGCAGCGCGCCGCGCAGGCCCGCGCTTATCTCGACGGCCGCGACTATTGCCTCCCCGACGATTTCAAGCGCCTGGTCATTCCCGTCCTCGCGCATCGCATCATCGCCGGCGCCAAGCACACCGGGCAGTCCGCCACCCTCAAGCGCGCCGACTGGGCCGAAGCTTTTCTCCAGGAAATCGTGGATTCCGTACGCGTACCGCTGTGAACATCAGCGCCATCCTGTCGCAACTTCTGGTGAAATCGGACCGCCCCGGCGTCCGCGCGTTCTTCCTCTCCCTCCTCACCCTCACCGTCGCCCTCCTGCTCGCGCTCTATTCCGGAGTTGCTGCCGAAATGGGCAATCTGGTCCTCGCCGCAGTCACCGCGCTCTCTTCGCTGGTCCTCGCCGGATGGGTGGGCGTCACCCTGGTTCCCGTGCTGGCCCGGCGCACTCCGCTGCGCTGGCTGGCTTACAAAATGGAATACCGGCTGACGCGCGAGGGATGGTTTTACATCGCGGGAATTTTCGTGGTGGCCCTGGCCGCGCTGAACACCGGCAACAATCTCCTCTTCCTGATTCTTTCAAGCCTGCTGGCCGTCGTTCTTATGTCCGGAATTCTTTCCACCATCACGCTCACCGGCATCAGCGTGACTCTCGATCTTCCCGCGGAGATTTTTGCCGGGGAAACCGTTCGCGCCGGCGTCGAACTGGAAAACGAAAAGCTCACTCTGCCCTCCTTCTCTCTCCGCGTCGAAGGAGTGCCCGGAAAAGATTCCACGCGCGCCGCCGTCCTCGAAACTCCCGTCTATTTTCCCTATCTGCCACGGCACGATTCCGTGCGCCAATGGGTTCCGCTGGTTTTTCCGCGCCGCGGCGTCTACAGCCAGGAAGCCTTGCGCGTGGTCACCCGGTTTCCCTTCGGCTTTCTGGAAAAAGCGCGCCGCGTGAATCTGCGCACGGAGGTTCTGGTTTATCCTTCGGTCGAACCGTCGCAGGATTTCCGCGCCGTCCTTCCCGCGCTGCAAGGCTCCGTGGAAAGCTTGAAAAAAGGCCGCGGGCAGGACCTGCACACCCTGCGCGATTACCAGACGACCGACAGCGCCCGCCACGTTCACTGGAAAGCTTCGGCGCGCAGCGGCACGCTCAAGGTGCGTGAATTCAGCCGCGAGGATGACCGCCGTGTGCTGCTGGTGCTCGACCCCGCCTTGCCGGAAGGAATGGAGCGGCCCACGGAAAAATTCGAACGCGCGGTGAACCTCTGCGCCAGCATCGCCTGGTATTTCCACGAAACCAACGCCATGCTGCGTTTTCGCACCGCCGGCGCGGAAACTCCGCTGGCTCCGGCGGGAGAAATCATCTGGGACGTGCTGCGCCTGCTCGCGCTGATCGAACCGCAGGCACATTCCGCCGGGGCCGACCTGATCGAATCGCTGCGCGGCGAAAGCGAACTGTCCAAAGTCGTGCTCACCAGCCGCCCCCCGGGCAGCCTTCCCGAGGATTTGTGGAATTCCGCTTACTTCGTCTTTCTGCCCGAGTTGTGAGCAGCAACTGACTCCTGCCGCCTGGCCAGGGTATGCGAGAATGGCGCGTGCCTCATAGCGACCAGGACCTGCAAAAATTCCGGAGCAAATTGCTCGGCTGGTTCCACCGCCACCAGCGCGACATGCCGTGGCGGCGCACGCGCGATCCTTATTGCATCTGGCTTTCGGAAATCATGCTGCAGCAGACGCGGGTGGCGGCAGCGATTCCCTACTACGAGCGTTTTCTGGAAACATTTCCAAGCGTGCGCGCGCTGGCTGGCGCGGAGGAAGAGGACGTGCTGCGTCTCTGGGCGGGGCTGGGTTATTACAGCCGGGCGCGGAATTTGCAGCGGGCGGCGCGGGAAATCGTGGAGCGGCACGGCGGCGAATTCCCGCGCGATTTTGCGGCGGCGCTGGCGCTGCCGGGAATCGGAAATTACACCGCGGCGGCGATTCTGAGCATTGCGCACGGCGCGCCGCATGCGGTGCTGGACGGCAACGTGGCTCGAGTGATTGCGCGTCTGGAAGCGATTCGCGGAGATTTGCGCGAGGGGAGCCGCTGGCGAGCGCTGCAAACTTCCGCCGGCCGTTTGCTGGACATTTCCCATGCCGGCGACTGGAACCAGGCCATGATGGAACTGGGAGCGACGGTGTGCACGCCGCGCGCGCCAAATTGCGCGGTCTGCCCGGTGGCGGAATCGTGCCGCGCGCGCAAGCTGGGGCTTACGGAAACTCTTCCGGAAAAGCGCCGCAAGCGCGCACCGGAAAAAGTTCACCTTGCTGTTGCGGTTTTTCTCGATCCTGCGGGAAAGACAATTTTATTTCCGCCGGCGAAGGCGGCTTCGCGCAAGAAGGAAGAACGAAACTCGGAGCTTTCCGCCCTGTTTTCGCGCCTGTGGCATTTTCCCGCCGCGGCCGTGCGCAAGGACGCGCGCACGGAACTGCGCCGGCATCTGCAAACCGTCGGGGGCATGCAAATGATTTCCGCCGCGAAATTGCTTCCTCTGCCGCCGTTGCGCCATGCGGTGACTTACCGGGAAATCACGATTACGGCGTTTGTGGTGCGCGTGAAAGAACTGCCTGGCGCGCGAACCGGCCGCGTTCTGCCCATGAACAAACTGCACTCGCTGGCCGTTTCCGGGCTGACCCGCAAGATTGCCCGCGCCGCGCTGGCGCGCTAAACATCGCATTCGCCCAGGCGCTCCGGCCAGGGGGTTGCGCGAAGGTCACGGCGCGGGCGCCCGGGGCGCCGCGCCGCGGGCCGCGGTGCTAGGATGAAGACTGCGCCATGTCCAACGCAGCCACAGCGCTTCCCTCCCCGGCGTCCACCACGGAACTTCCCGCGGAACGATTTTTTCGCGCCGCACTTTTCTGCCTGCTGCTGACGGCGGTGACCGCGCTTTCCACGACGGGGAAGCTGGACTTGTTTTCGGCGATTGCCGCACCACTGGCGGTGCTCTGGAAAGGCACCCGCTGGCTGCGCGGGGGCGCGCCGGAACTGAGCCACCGCACGGCGACAATTCTGGTGCTGGGCTACCTGCTCTTTTTCCCCGCGGACCTGCTTTTCTTTTCGCGGAATTTTGCGAGCGACGGGCTCAATCCGGAACTCTACGCGGCGCTGCTGGCGGCGGTGCATTTTCTGCTGTATCTGCTGCTGGTGCGGCTCTATAGCGCGAGGACGGATCGCGACACGATGTTCCTGGCGCTGCTTTCCTTCGCGTGCTTGCTGGGTTCGGCGGTGCTCACGATTGACACATATTTCCTGGGGCACTTTTTTGTTTTTCTGCTCTTCGGGGCGGCGACCTTTCTGGGCTACGAAGTGCGGCGCGGGGCGCATGGCGCGATCCGTTCTCCAGCGGGCGCGCGGCCGGCGACGGAGAAGAAGTTTCACCGGGCGCTGTCGCTGGCGGCGGCCAGCATCGCGCTGGGGGCGATTTTATTCGGGGGGCTCTTCTTTTTTATTTTTCCGCGATTCAGCGCGGGCTTGATGGGCCGGATGAGCATGCAGCCGTCGCTGATGACCGGGTTCAGCGACGACGTGGAACTGGGGCAGAGCGGAACGATCAAGCAAAGCGCGGCGGTGGTCATGCGCGTGCGCATGGACAGCGCCGATCAAACCGGGCTGCTGCGATGGCGGGGCATCGCGCTTTCCCAGTTTGACGGGAAGCGCTGGAGCGGCGCGGACCGCCAGCGCGTGGCCCTGCCCCCGGATGCGAGCGGCTGGATCACATCTCGCGCCGTGCCCGCCGGCTTGCGGGCGCATGCGGTTGCGCTGCGCTACACCGTGCTGCTGGAGCCGGTGGCCACGGACACGCTTTTTGCGCCCACGCAGCCGGCGGCGTTGCGGGGCAATTTTTCCGGCGGAGAACCCGGAGCCTCGGGATCGCGCAGCTTTCTGCTGCAGGATTCCACCGGCTCTTTCTTTAACCCGTTTCACAACTTCACAAAACTGCGTTACGAGGGGCTTTCCCTGCAGCCGCGGATTTCCGCGGAGCTGCTGCGCCGCGCGCCGGAAGAGTACGACGCGCAACTGCGCGAGACGTATTTGCAGATTCCCGCGCTGGATCCGCGCGTGGCGGAACTGGCGCGGAGCATCACTGCGAACGCCAAAACTCCTTACGACAAAGCGGCGGCGATTGAAAGCTATCTGCGTTCGCATTACCGCTACACGCTGGAGCTGACGGGACGGCCGGGAGCGGTTGCGCTGGCGCAGTTTCTTTTTGATGTGCGCGCGGGCCATTGCGAGTATTTCGCTTCGGCCATGACCATTTTGCTGCGCACGCTGGACGTTCCGGCGCGCATCGTGAACGGATTCCTTCCCGGCGAATACAACGAGCTGGGCGGGGACTACATCGTGCGGGCCAGCGACGCGCATACCTGGGTGGAGGTCTATTTCGCGGGCTACGGGTGGATCACCTTCGACCCCACGCCGGCGGCTCCGGCGATGCAGCGCGGACTGATGGGACGCTTGGCGGCGTATTGGGACTGGTTCGATCTGAGCTGGAACGAATGGGTGATCAATTACGATTTTTCGCACCAGCTGACGATGGCGCAAGGCCTGAAGAAAAACTCGCGCAACTGGAGCGAGAGCGCGCGCAATTATTTTCATGCGCTGCAACTGCGGGGAAAGAACCGGCTGAAGAAATGGCAGGAAGAGCACGGCATGCTGGGAACGGCGGCGCCGGTGCTGCTGGCGGCGCTGCTGATGGCGTGGAGCTCGGGCGGACTGTGGCGGCTGCTGCGCCGCGTGCGACTGGAATGGAAGGTGCGCGCGCCGGGCGGAGGGGGCGCGGATGGGCAACTGGCTTCCCTGCTCTACATCGAGTTGCTGGCGTCGCTCGAGCGCAAGGGATGGGTGCGGGAAGAGTCGGAGACGCCGCTGGAGTTTGCGGCGGGGCTGCGCGCGCCGGGGGTGGCGCCCGCAGTGGCGGAGTTCACGCGAATCTATACGCGGGCGCGGTATGGAGGAGTGGCGTGCGACGCGGCGCGGCTGCGGGGATTGTTGGGGGAGATTCGCGCGGGACTGCGCGGGAGGAAGAAGGCGGCGGGGTAGGCGGTGGGTCGATTTGCGATTCGAGACGGCTATTGCGATGCGCCTCTTGGCAGAGAACACAGGGAACGGCAATCATCAAGAGAAGCGGCTATGGAAATTACTTGCGCCTGAAATAGCCCATGCTATTATCCCGCGTATTAAAGCCGAACTCTGAAATGGTATCGGCACTTTTCTTGCGTCCACGCGCGGAAATTTCCGCGTGGGCCGGGCTTTCTATTGCAGCGCGGAAGCCAGATTGGAGGCAGTGATGAACCCAACAGGCAAATTTCTTTCAAGATGGTTGATTTATCCGGCGACGGGATTCTTGTTACTCGCTGCCTCCGCGTGTAATTTCGGCCCGTCACCGAAACAGGCGGAACAGAAGGCGGCTTCGAATGCGGGAAACGCCACCGATCCCGGCATTGACCTCAATTGCATCATGGATCGTATTCAAAATCCGCCGGAAGCGTTTCACTATTCCTACAAGCACGATGGGTCCAATTCCGTGGACGAGGAAGCGGATATCACCCCGCAGACGATTGATGGCACATTCAAGAACAATGACGTTTCCCGCTCGTTTCACGGCGATCGCTCGGACCAGCCAAGCTGGCAGGGCGCGGGGATGAGCCTGATGGGCATCTCGGGAATGTCCAGCACCATGGCGCTCGTGAGGAATAGCTCGGCCACGGTCCGCGAGGGCGCCGAAAAAGTGAACGGCTACGACGCAATCCGATACTCCGTTGACACAGCCCGCGCTTCCGGCGGGGAAAGCAGCCTCTATAGCAATACTCTGGGGCCGGGCGGCTTCGAAAAGGGCGGCATTTGGGTCACCTCGCAAGGCTGCCCCGTGAGAATCTCCATCGACTCCGAAATGCATCTCAAAGATGGCAGCGTCCACAAAGATCACTACGAAGAGGCAATGGTAAAAAAATAAGCCCTCGCTCCGTATCTAGCTTTTGCTCCTTCGAGAGACGGCACATTTCGCATGCGCACCGGAATCACGCGAGACTGCGCGGGCAGAAGAGGCTTGCGGGATTTGCAGGGATTCTTGCCAAAATGCGCGCGGCTGAACGCGCAATCCACCAGTGCTGCAGCGGGCACGGCAAGCCGTGCCCCTACGCAAAATGCGGGCTGCGGCGCGCCTTGCGCAGGCGTTTTCCCGGTGCGTGCTAGACTAGATGTTTGCGGCGTGGAGCGCGAACTTACCGGATGAGCAAGACACCCAAAGTCGGATTCGTCAGCCTGGGATGCCCGAAGAACCTCGTGGACAGCGAGGTGATGATGGGCATTTTGCAGCAGGGCGGGTATGAGCTGACGCCGAATGCCAATGAGGCGGACGTGCTGGTGGTGAACACCTGCAGCTTCATCGAGCCGGCGCAAAAAGAGTCGGTGGACACGATTTTGGAGATGGCCGAGCACAAGAAGTTCGGCATGGCAAAAAAGCTGATCGTGGCCGGGTGCCTGGTGGAACGGTTTCGCACGATGATTCTGGAAAATATTCCGGAAGTGGACGCGGTGGTGGGCACGGGCGAGGTGGAGCGGATACTGGAAGCGGTGCGCGGGGATTTGCGGGTGCTGCCGGCGGAGGCTGCTCCCACGTTTCTCTATCACGATCTGACGCCGCGGGTGGTGACGACGCCGCGGCATGCGGCCTATATAAAAATTGCCGAGGGCTGCGATCATCCGTGCACGTTCTGCATCATTCCGGAGCTGCGCGGAAAATTCCGCAGCCGGCGATTCGAATCGGTGGTGCGCGAGGCGGAAAATCTGGTTGCGGCGGGGGCGCGGGAGATCACGCTGATCGGGCAGGACACGACTTCGTACGGGGAAGATCTGGGATTGCGCGACGGGCTGGCGCAGTTGCTGGAAAAGCTGGCGCAAACGCCGGAGCTGCTGTGGGTGCGGTTTCTTTATGCGTATCCCAACCGGGTGACGCAGAAGCTGCTGGAGACGCTGGCGGCGCAGCCGCGCATCGCCAAGTATATGGATATGCCGCTGCAGCATGCCAGCCGCAACGTGCTGGCGCGGATGAAGCGGGGGTCGAACGGCGAAGCGTTTTTGAAGCTGCTGGAGAGGATACGCGGGACGATTCCCGGGGTGTCGCTGCGGACGTCGTTCATCGTGGGATTTCCGGGGGAGACGGACGCGGATTTCGACGAGCTGTGCGATTTTGTGAGCGCGGCGGAGTTCGACTGGATGGGCGTATTCGAATATTCGGACGTGGAAACGGCGGAGAGCGCGGCGCTTGACGCCAAGGTGGATGCGGAGACGATGCGCGGGCGGCGCGAAGAATTGATGGGGATTCAGAAGCGGATTTCGCGAAAGAAATTGCGTGCGGCGAAGGGGTCGAAGCAGATCGCGCTAGTGGAGGGGCTTTCCAAGGAAAATCCGCTGGTGTGGGAGGCGCGGCTGGAAGGGATGGCGCCGGAGATTGACGGGAAGGTTTTTCTGACGGACATCGAGGTGGAAGGGCGGACGGCGGAAGCGGGCGATGCAGTGCGGGTGAAAATTACCAAGACGGATGCGTATGATTTAATCGGCGAGGTGGTGGAGATTCTGCCGCGACTGGCGGCGCGGGCGACGCAGGGCGTTGCGGCGGCGGAGACAGTGACCCGGATTGCGACGGGGGCGGCGCTGCGGGTGATCGGGTAAGTTGCGATATGCTGTAGCCGCAGTCTTTAGACTGCGGGCCTTTTCGATCGAAACCGAGGGGGAGTAAAGCCAGCCCTCTGAAGAGGGTGGCTACAACGGCTGGGATATGAAGCATAGATGCCCGATTTGCAAGGCGGCGACGAATTCGGAGAAGAACGCGGATTTTCCGTTTTGCAGCGAGCGCTGCCGGGAGCGGGATTTGGGGAATTGGGCGACGGAGAAGTATGTGGTGTCCGAGCCGGTTTTCAACGAAGACGATCTAGAGGACGGCGACGGAAAGACGTTCACGCTGGACCTGGATGAGCCCAATGAATCCGAACAGTGAGATGCCGGGCGCAGGCGCAGAGAAAATCGTGAAGGGAAAGAAACCGCGAGTGGCTCTGGCGCTGGCGACGGTTTTGGGAATTGGGTATGCGCCGAAGGCGCCGGGGACGTGCGGGTCGGTTGTGGGGGTGGCGCTGGCCCCCTTGTTGAATCCACTTACTCTTCTTGCCCTTGTCGCGATTGGAATGGGAACGGACTTCGCGATGGCGTGGGGGATTGACATGCCCATGTTCATGGGCCGGCCGGCTCCGGTGCTTGGGTCTTGGATCTTGCAGTTGCCAACTTTTTTTTTATTGATTCTGATCGCCTGGCTGGGGGTTTGGAGCGCCAAGAAAACTGCGTTGTATGCAAATATCGAGGATCCGCAATACGTGGTTATTGATGAAGTCTCCGGGCAGTTGCTAACGCTTTTCCTTCCTCTCATTCCCGTTGCGTTTCCGACGCATATAATGGGCAACCTTGAAGCTGGAAGCAAACTGGCCGTCTATTTCACATCCAGCATGCTTCTGCTCAACTGGAAATACTTGTTGCTGGGTTTTATACTTTTTCGGGTGTTCGATATTTGGAAGCCGTTTCCGGTGCGGCAACTGGAAAAATTGCCGAGCGGGTGGGGTATCATGGCCGATGACTGGATGGCGGGGATTTATGCGGCGGTGGTTTTGCGAGTGGTGATTCACCTGGGCCTGATTTGAAAATCAATATGAGCATGGCAGACATCACGGGGAAGAACGGCGTACCGCGAATCGAGCGGGTTTCGCCCGGCGCGGCCATTCCGGGCGGAGAGATCGCCATTCAAGGGGCAGGATTTGCGGCGCGGGGAAAAGCGCGGCCGCTGGTTCGTTTTGGGGAGGCCGAAGCGAGTTTGCTGCTGGCGGCGGAGAACCGGCTGATCGCGCGCGTGCCGGAGGGAGCGGCGGGAGGAACGGTGCGCGTGGCGACGGGAGCGGGGGAAAGCCAGCCGCATCCGATCGCGATTGGGATTCAAGTGGCGGACAATCTGCATCCGGTGGCCAATCCGGCGGTGGATGCCGAGGGGAATATTTACATCACCTATAGCGGGCCGCGCGGGGAGCGCGTGCCGGTATCGCTCTATAAAATCACGGCGAATTACAATGTAAAACCGTTCGTGACCTCGCTGGTGAATCCCAGCGGGCTGGCGCTGGACCGCACGGGAAATCTTTTTGTTTCCTGCCGCAACGACGGGACGATTCACCGCATCACGCCGGAGGGCCGAGCCGAAGAGTGGCTGGAGGGGATGGGCATCGCCACGGGGCTGGCGTTTGACCGGGAGCAAAATCTGTACGTGGGAGACCGCAGCGGAACGGTGTTTCGCATCACGCCAAAGCGGGAAATCATGGTCTTCGCCACGATCGAGCCGTCCATCTCGGCCTATCATCTGGCGTTTCATCCGTCGGGGGATCTCTACGTTTCCGGGCCGACGACTTCCAGCTTCGACAAAATTTACCGGGTCACGCCGGGGGGCGAAGTGCAGACGTTTTATCGCGGGCTGGGGCGGCCGCAGGGACTGGCGTTTGACCGTGAGGAGAATCTTTACGCGGCGGCTTCGCTGGGCGGGCGGCGGGGAGTCGTGCGCATCACGCCGCAGGGACAGGCGGAATTGGTGCTGAGCGGAGCGGGCATCGTGGGGCTGGCGTTACAGTCTTCCGGGCGGGCCATCGTGGCGACAACAGGCGCGGTGTACACGCTGGACTGGGACGTAGTCGGCCTGCCGCTGCACGGATAGACACGGCCGAATCGGACTGCGCGAGGCTGCTTGAACATGAAAGCGGAAATCATCGCGGTGGGTTCGGAGCTGCTGACGCCGGACCGTACGGATACAAACTCCCTCTATCTCACACAAGAACTGAACCGTCTGGGAATTGAAGTGGTGCGCAAGACGATTGTGGGCGACGATCGCCAACTGTTGGCAGAGGCGTTTCGCGACGCGCTCAATCGCGTGCCTCTGATCATTTCGTCGGGCGGGCTGGGACCGACGGAGGACGATCTGACGCGGGAGACCGTGGCGGAACTGCTGGGGCGCAAGCTGGTGCGCGACGACGCGATTGTGCGGGCGATCGAAGCGCGGTTCCGCAGCTTCGGGCGCACCATGCCGGAAATCAATGTGCGGCAGGCCATGGTGCCGGAGGGAGCGGAGGCGCTGGACAATCCGCGGGGGACGGCGCCGGGATTGTGGATTGAGGACGGGGAGCGCATGGTGGCGCTGCTGCCGGGGCCGCCGCGGGAGCTGAAGCCGATGTTCCGCGAGCAGATCCTGCCGCGCCTGGAGCGGCGGGTTTCGAACGTGCGCATGTTTGCGCGGGAACTGCGCGTGGCGGGGATGGGGGAATCGCACGTGGAGCAGATTGTCGCGCCGATTTACAAGCGCTACGGCGAGGTGACCACGACGATCCTGGCGGCGCCGGGCGAGGTGCAACTTCATCTGCGGATGTGGACGGCGGATGCGGAGGCGGCCGAGCGGACGCTGGGAGAAGCTAGCGAAGCGCTGGAGATGGCGCTGGGCGAGCGGATCTTCACGAAGAAGGGGGAGCCGCTCGAGGAAGTGGTGGCGCGGCTGCTGACGATGAACGGAGCCACGATCGCAGCAGCGGAAAGCTGCACGGGAGGGCTGGTGGCGCAGAGGCTGACGAGCGTCGCGGGCAGCTCGACGTATTTTCTGGGCGGGGTGGTGTGCTACAGCAACGAATTGAAGAGCGCGTGGGCGGACGTGCCCGCGGAGATGATTCAGACCAAGGGAGCGGTGAGCGCGGAAGTGGCCGCGGCGCTGGCCGAGGGAATACGGCGGCGCGCGGGAAGCACGTTTGGATTGGGGATCACGGGAATCGCGGGACCCAGCGGAGGAACGGAGGAAAAGCCGGTGGGGACGGTGCACATTGCGCTGGCCAGCGCGGGCGGAATCAAGGAGCGCGCGCTGCGCTTTCCGGGCGACCGGGAAATGATCCGCTGGCAGGCTTCGCAGACCGCGCTGGATATGGTGCGGGTGCATTATCTGTACGGCGGCGCGGCGAAGAGCGCGGGCAAAGAGCCGGGGCGGGGCTAGAACGTGCGCCTGTTCGTTGCACTGGAGATTTCCCGGGAAGTGCGGGAGAATCTTGCGGCGCTGATGGACGAGCTGCGGGGACGGATTGCGCAGGCGCGGTGGTTGCGCGCGGAGAACCTGCACGTGACGCTGAAATTCATGGGCGAGGCCGGGCTGGAAAAGATGGAGGGAATCCGCGCGGCGCTGGCGGGGGTGCGGACGGTTGCGCCGGTAGAGATGGAGTTTCGCGGGCTGGGCTGTTTTCCAGAGGCGCGGCGCGCGCGGGTGCTGTGGGTGGACGCGGCGGCGGGACCGGAGCTGGCGCGGCTGGCGGCGGGGATTGAAGATGCGCTGGAGCCGCTGGAATTCGGGCGGGAGCAGCGGGAATTTTCTTCGCACTTGACCGTGGCGCGCTTTCCGCAGGGGCCGGGGGATGCACGGAAATTGCAGGCGGCGCTGGACGAATACGGCAAGCGCAGCCACGGCCGGCACACGGCGCGGGAATTCTGCCTTTACCAGAGCGAATTGCAGCAGGGCGGGTCGAAATACACGCGGCTGGCCTGCTGGCCATTGAACGGAGCCGGGGACAGCGCGTAATGGACCAAACCTTCCTGGTGCATCTGGCGATTCCCCTGGCCGGGTATTTGAGCGGCTCGATACCGTTCGGGCTGCTGCTGGGAAAATTTTTCACCGGAAAAGACGTGCGCAGCGTGGGCAGCGGAAATATCGGAGCCACCAACGTGGCCCGGGCCGCGGGAGCGTGGGCGGGCGTGCTGACACTGGTTCTGGATGCGGCGAAAGGGGCGCTGACGGTCTGGATGGCCGGGGCGCTGACGGGCGGCAGCGCGACGTGGAGGATGATGGCCGGGCTGGCGGCGGTGGCGGGCCACTGTTTTCCGGTGTTGCTGAAATTCAAGGGCGGGAAAGGGGTAGCCACGGCAGCGGGAGTATTCGGGATGCTGTGCCCGGAAGCGATGGGAGCGGCGATAGTGGTATTCGCTTTCGTGGTGAGCGTGTGGCGGACCGTGGCGCTGGCATCGATAGCGGCGGCGGCGGCGATGCCCCTGCTGGTGTATTTACTGTGGGCGCCGCGCCATGCGCCGCCGGTGGCGGTGAGCCTGGGAACTTTGCTGGCCGGGGCGCTGATTATCTGGAAGCATGAGGCCAACATCCGGCGGCTGCTGGCGGGCCAAGAGCCGCGATTCACGATCGGCCGCAACAAGGACAAGAGCGAATGACGCGCATCGCGATTCTGGGAGGGGGAAGCTGGGGAACGGCGCTGGCGATCCTGGAGGCGGGCAGCGGGAAGGGGCATGAGGTACGGCTGTGGGCGCGCGATGAGAAGCTGGCGGAAGAGATTCGGCGCGAGCGCGAGAACAAGACGTACCTGCCGGGGTATCGGGTTCCCGAAGAAGTGCTGGTCACCAGCAAGGAAGGCGAAGCGCTAGCGGGAGCGGAGATTGTGCTGTGCGCGATTCCTTCGACGCATGCGCGCAGCGTTTACACGCGGATGCGGGAGCATGTAAGGCCGGAGATGGCCTTTGTCAGCGCGACGAAGGGGCTGGAGCTGCGCACGCATGCGCGGATGAGCGAAGTGATCGAGCAGGTGTTTGCGCCGCGGTTTGCGCCGCGCGTGGCGGTGCTTTCCGGCCCGTCGTTCGCTTCGGAAGCGGCGCGGGGAGATCCGACGGCGGTGGTGCTGGCGTGCCGGGACGCGGACTTGTCGGCGCGGCTGCAGGAACGGCTTTCCGGGCCGTCGTTCCGGCTGTACACCAACGAGGACGTGAAGGGCGTGGAATACGCCGGGGCGATGAAGAACGTGATCGCCATCGCGGCGGGAGCCTGCCCGGGGATGGGGCTGGGTTCGAACACGCTGGCGGCGCTGATCACGCGCGGGCTGGCGGAGATGACGCGGCTGGCCGTGGCCCTGGGAGGCGCGGCGGAAACGCTGCGCGGGCTGGCGGGGCTGGGCGACCTGGTGCTCACCTGCACGGGAGGGCCAAGCCGCAACCGCCACGTGGGCATTGAACTGGGGAAGGGGCGGGCGCTGGGGGAGATCCTGGCGGGAATGCGCATGGTGGCGGAGGGAATTCATTCGACGGACGCGGTGCGGGAGATGGGAATCGCGCTGGGAGTAGAAATGCCCGTCACCGAGCAGGTGTATGACACGCTGCACGGAAAGACTCCGGCGCGGGAAGCGATCCGGGCGATCCTGGAGAGACCGCTGAAGAGGGAGTAAGGGAGATGGAAAGCCGCGAGCGGCGGGCCGGGGGTAGTACCACAGTCCTATTTGGCAATCGGTGACAGACACGCCACATGGCGAGCCGCGAGGAGCTTGTTCCGCATACAATGGGGAATCATATGTCGTCGACCTTCGCCAGCCATTGGAAGAAACTTCGCTCGGGACGAGTGCGCCTGCTGTGGCTGGTGCTGGGAGCGATGCTGCTGATCAGCACGTTCCCGATGGCGCTGTACCACCGGCAGGTGCTGCAGATGAGCCAGGACAAACTGGTGGACACCGAGGGAGTGCAGCAGACGGAGCTGACGCGGTCGCTGGCGGACGAAATCAATTTGTTTGATTCGAATCTGACGCAGCAGCTGATCAGCCAGAGGCAGATTCTGGCGCTGACGGATATGGTGCAGAACGTGGATGATCCGACGGTGGCGGCCAAGGTCACGCAGTTGCTGGAAAATCTGGTGGACAGCAACCGGAACACCTTTCTGTACCTGACGGCCATCGGGCGAAGCGGAAAAGGAACGAGCGCGGCGCAGGGCAGTTTCCACCAGGAGCAGGACCCCTTCATCAACAAGGCATTGCAGCGGGCCTTCTCCGCGTGCCAGCAGCCGCAGACGCTGAAGTACCGGAGCGATCCGCTGGCGCTGGGATCGTCGAACAGCCCGGCGTTCATCGTGGCGGTGCCGCTGAAAGTGGGAGACGATTTCGCGGGGATGCTGGCGGCGGTGGTGACGCTGGAACCGGTGATGCGGCGGCTAAAGGAAACGAGCGTGCGCGGGCGCACCGTGTTCATCGTGGATCATTCAGGACACGTGGTGGCGCATCCCTCTGGAAATGACGTGGTGCCCGGCGTGGACCTCAGCGAACAATCCTCGATCGTTGGGCAGATTCGTTCCCTGCCGCAGGAACTGCGCACCACGGTAAACATGCGCTTCTTTCAGAAGGAACGGAACCGCGCGGTGGAAATGATCGGGACGTACAGCACGCTTCCCGATATCAACTGGGCGGTGGTGGCGCAACGCAGCCTGGATCAGGCGCGGGAAGACGCCGGGGTAAAGGAACTGAACCGGCAGGCGTTGCTGTTCATGCTGGTGGTGACGGTGGTGGCCATCCTGGTGGGATATTTTTTCGCGGTGGGCATCAGCGATCCGATCCGCGGACTGGCGGATTCGACGCGGGCCATCAGCGCGGGAAATTTCCGGCAGCGGACGGAAGTGCACGGCGCGGCGGAAATCAGCGAACTGGCGGAAACCTTCAACAAGATGGCCGGGGACATCGAGGAGTACATCGAGAGGCTGAAGGAAGCGGCGGAAGAAAACCGCGAGCTGTTCCTTGGATCCATCCGCATGCTGGCGGCGGCGATCGACGAAAAGGACCCGTACACGCGAGGCCATTCAGGGCGCGTGGCCAAATATTCGACGCTGATCGCGCAGGAACTGGGGATGAACGAGACGGACCTGGACCGGTTGAAGATCTCGGCGCTGCTGCATGACGTGGGCAAGATCGGGGTGGACGACCGGGTGCTGAAGAAGCCGGGAGCGCTGACCGCCGAGGAATTCGAATTGATGAAGCAGCACACGGTGAAAGGCGCCAACATCATGCGTCCGGTTTCGCAGCTCAAGGACATGCTGCCGGGCATCGAACTGCACCACGAGCACCTGGACGGGCGCGGGTATCCCTACGGATTGCAGGCGCATCAGATCCCCCTGATGGCGCGGATCATCGCGGTGGCCGACACGTTTGACGCCATGACCACCAACCGGCCGTATCAGACGGCCATGGATACGGAGTTCGCGCTGGGCAAGATCAAGGGCCTGGCGGGGACGAAATTCGACGGCACGGTAGTAACCGCGCTGGAAAACACGATTCAGAAGGGCAAGTTGAAGCTGACCGCGGTGGAAGTGCAGGTCTAGCCGCTTCGCGCCGGCTCTCCCTGGGCTAGAAGTACCCGAGTGAACAGAAAAGCGTATAAACTGACGGCCGCCGGGAGTCCAAGATGGAGATTCCAGGTGCACCGCGCTGCCGCAGAACCATGAGCTTGATTTGAAATCGAATTCCAATTGAAGGGAGATCACAGAATGACACGCGTGAAACTTTTGACCGGGTTCGCTCTGCTGCTGCTTCTTGCTTCGTTGCCGCAGATTCCGTTTGCAGGCGCCTCTCCTGCGGCGAGCGAGGCCATCCTCAAGGCCGGCGATATTGGCGCAAAACTCTTTCCCGAAAAAATCTTCTTCCATGGGCAGGTTACGTCCGTGCAGCTGCGCAATACCGGCGGAATCCGTTTTAGCGATGAGGCCTACACCCTGGCGGGGGTGGTCGACGCTTCCGGCTATTCCAGCGGAATTCGCGAGAAATGGCAGGCCTACCTGATCAGCGAAGTTGCGCTGGAAATCGGCGGACAGAAGCTGCCGGCTGGTGCGTATGGCATTGGGTTCCCGAAGGAAGGCAAGTTCGTGGTGATGGATCTCGGTGCGCACGACCTCTTCCAGGTTGCTTCCGCCAAAGATGCGGAGATGAAGCGGCCGGTGCCTCTCCAGGTTGTGAGCGCTCCTTCGGCTGGCACGTATCGGCTCTACATGGGCCGCGATTTCGTGGAATTCGTTCGCAGCAAGTAACCGGCCGCTTGCGCCGATCCGCAAACGCTCCGCGGCGGGCTGGCTCAGTACACCCAGGTACTGACGATCTTGGTCTTCGGGTCAACTTTGCGGACGGCGTGACGGTTGTGGTACGGCAGGAGGAAGAGCGTGCCATCGGCGCTGCGGCAGAAGCCTGCTGAGCCGAGGACGTTGGTGGTTGACGCGGGCCCGTCCGCGTCAGCCCAGTCATCCTGATGTTCGATTCCAACGCCCAGGTATTTGCTCAGGCGGCCCCCGCGGACCTCGTGCAGAACGCTGAACTCCTCCACACCCTCGGAAATCACTAGTTTGCCGTCAATATAGCGCAAATCGGTAATCCAACCGAGTCTCTGCTGGGTGGGCTTGGAGGGGAGCAAGCGCCCCTCCAGAAGCCGCTCCACTTTTCCGTCGGGATGAAACCGGTAGAGATTGGAAAATGCGTTCACGCCGGGGACGTTCAGCGTGCCGCCCACCACCGGCAGTCCTTCCGGATCCACCGCTACGAACCCGTACACGATCTTGTTCGCAGGATCGCCGTGAATGTTTGGATCAAACAGGCAGCCTTTGTGCACGGTGGTCACGTTGCCCGCGGCATCCAGCCGGCGTAGGGCACAGTTGCCTATGTCGGCCACCAACAGGCTGCCATCGCGATCGTACGCCAGAGCCTGCGGTCCGCTGAATAGGGCCTGCTTGGCGGGCCCGTCTTGATACCCGGCCTGTTGCGGGGGCTTCCAGCGGTCATACTTGCAGGCCTGCGGTCCGCCGCCGGCGACTTGATCGACTAAACCGTCCTTGCGCAGCTTCAGAATCATGTGGAGATTGTGGTCGCTGAAGATTATGTCACCGTTGGGGTCCACCAGCATGCCGCGCCAATCCGCGATACGGATCCCCGCATCCGCGGCACGCACATTGCATTTGCCCTTTTCATCGCCCCACCCCACTTGGTTGCCGTAGGGTCTGACGCCAAAGACGGTCACCTGGCCGTCGGGGGCCACGCGCCAGACACCGCTGCCATTGTCCGCGTAATAGTCGTGATTCGCGCGCGGCTCGCGCTTCATTTGCGCGGCGGGCACAATGCTGTCGGCGGCGAGGTAGAGGGTGCCGTCGGCGGCGCAGGCCATCTTCGGGATGCTGGCAAAGAAATTGCGATCCACGGGAAGATAGGGGTTGGTGACGTTCCAGCGCGCGCGCGGATTCTCGGGGCCAAACTGATGGGCGTCGCCTTGCGGCACGGTGCGGCTCGTCACAACGCGCGGCCCGTCAGCGAGTTTGGCGGTGAGCTCAAAGTAGGTGATGGGGGCGGGGGTCGAAGTTCCGGGCACTTTGCCTGCGTGGGCATCGCGGGCCCGCGCCAGTTTTTTCTCAAGGGCGGCGGAATCAGTCCTGAGTTTATTGTTGTAGGCGACGCGGCGGGCCCGTTCGTAGGAGAGCACGGCTTCGGAATAGTTCCCCGCTTCGAAGTAGGCATCGCCTTTCTTGATGGTCTCCTCATAATCCTTCATGGCCTCGTCGGTCGAAGACTGGCTGGCGGCGGGGATGGACACGATGGTCAGGGCCGATCCCGCACAGAGCAGCGCGACGATGGCCAGGGCAAGCAGACTCGCTCGATTCTTCGCCATGGGGTCCTCCTGTTTCCCGCGGGACAGCTTTGACCCGCAGCGGAGCATCTCGCGCGGGCTGAATGCGCCATGTATATCGCACACCCGAACGAACCGCAAGGCCGATGAGCATGGCCTCCGCGCATCAGGCATGCGCACGCCAGCGTCGGGCGAAGCAATTGAAAATGAGTTTTGTTTTTCTGCTCGCTGTGCTAATAGAGCAGCGGAGTGGCGCCATGTTCTTCCGCGCCGCCGAAACCCGGCCTTCGCGCCCCGCTTGCGCCGCGGCGAAAGAAAGAGGCGGCCTGGTTCCGCACCAATCCGGGCAAGCCCCGAAGGGACCGCAGGAGGAATCATGCTGAGAAGAGCGTCACGGCTGCGCAGCGAAATTGCCGAAGTGCGCGAGAATCTTCCCGATCCTGCTGATCGCGTTGTTGCTCCCCGCCCGTTCTTCCGCTCAGCAAGAGCCGGCAGAGGATGTGCAGAGCGAGATGCAGAGCGGGATGGAAGAGATGAAGAAGGAGATGGCCGATCTGGAAAGGGAGATTGCCGCGGCGAAAAAGCAGAACAAGACCGAGGAAGCGCAGGAGTTGCAGCAGCAACTGGACATGATGAAGAAAAACCTGCCCGCCCTGCAGGGTGGCCTGAAGAAAATGCAAAACGCGGGGCCGAAGGATTGGGCAAGGGCGGCGGAGGCCGCCGGACCCGCCGGGAAAATCCCCCGCAAGGATGCGGCGCGGATTGCCAGCGTGCCGCGAAACATTCTCACCGACACGGAGTTGAAGGCCCACTTGGCCAAGGTGCGCGCGTTCGTGCAAAAGAAGATTGCTTCGAAAAAGAGGACTTTGGCCGAGCAGATTTATCATGCCCTGAAGGAAAAATATCCCGCCTCGGCGAAGGAGGTGGCGGCTTCGGCCAACGGCCTGTGGATTTCCCGCCAGACAGAAATGGCGTTGTGGATGATGGGAAAGGCGGTGTTGGAAGATGCCAACCCAGATAATCTGAATAACTATGGCGCATTTCTGGTGATGAGCGGAGGGGAGCAACTGGCCTTGCCGCTGCTCATGAAGCTCAATCAGCAATTCCCGGACAACAGCACCATTCTGAATAACATCGGGCAGGCCTGGTTTGGCCTGGGCGATCTGGAGCAGTCGAAGAAATACCTGGATCAAGCCAGTCGTTTTTTTGCGGTGCACTCGCAGGCCAATTACACGGAGGCGCTGATCGAGGAAGCCAAGGGAAACAAACCGGCCGCAATTGCGGCGATAAGGAATTCGCTGCGGGAATCTTACAGCCAGGAACGAGAGGCGGAGTTGCAGCGACTGGGCAGGTCGCTAAGCTCCGAAGAGCTGCATGCCGCGTTTCACATGCCGCAGGATCCGCTGGGATTGCACAAGTTCATGGTTCCGCGGTATCCCCATAAAATGGAAGAAGTGAAACCGCTGGAAAAGGAATGGGACAGTTTTCACGCCGCCGTTTCCGCGGAAGCAAGCACCATTTACGAGCAGATCCGAAGGCTGCAACCCAAGGCCGAACTCGGCGAGCAGAAGAATTTGGAGGCGTTGCAGGCCGCCGCGCGGGGACAATCCGGGGGAGCTCTTCCCTATTCACCGTATGCCCGAAAGGGCCAGAGGATCGTCAGCGAGGCGACGCAAGATTTTGCCCGGTTCCAAAGGCAATTTGCCGGCCAGCAGGCTTCCCTCAACAAGCAGCTTCGGGATTTGGAAGCGGGCATGAACGGACCCGTCGACGAAATCGTTGCCCGGTATGCGGAAATGCCGGAGATCGAGGGGATGGACGATGCCGAATGCGCGGAACAGACGCCGTTCGTCAACAAATTCCTTCACACCGCCAATGTCCTCATGGAAGAATCGAATTCGGACATGCTCACCGGCAACCGCCGGTTCATCAACGAGACGACTTACGGCTTGCAGTATCTTCTGGACGACGCCTCGTTTGAAGTGGCCAAGCTGGAAGCCCGGAAAAGTTATCTGGATACATTGCTCGGCTTAACAGCGGTGCCCTGGTGCGCCGATTGCGGTGTGGTCATTTGCCCCCCGCCGAAAGAGGTGAAAGATCCCGGCCGCTTCAAGCTGGCCGATTTCGAGGATCTCCACTGCCCCAACCGCGTCACATTTAATTTTATTGTGGTGAGTGGAGATTTCGAGTGCAACAAGGCCACGCTGAAATATAACGCGATTTTCATCAAAGGCGAGCAAGTGGACGATTTGAATACGGGAAAAACCCTGAGAGGCAACATGGAGATCATGATCTCCACCGCCTTCGCTGAACTGCCCGCCGGTCCGTTGAAGGCAGAGGCCAAGATCGGGGCCGGCGTATTCATCGAATATGATAACGGCGGGGTCACGGATGTGGGAGTGAAGGTCGAGGCGAAAGCCGAGCTGGGCGTCAACTTACCCGAGCATTTGAATCCCCCGGAAGTCGAATTGGGCCATAGCGGGAGCGTGAGTGTTGGGCAAGTGCCCTCCATTGTGGAGGCCGGCGTTGAGGGCAAAGTGAGCATTAACGCCGGTCCTTCAGGGGAATACACGGGAGTGCTGGCGGAGGAGCCGGGGCCAGGGCATGAGTAAAACAGTTTTCTGAATCGCGGCAGAAATCTGACCGGGGTGCGCGCCGGCTCCGCACGCGCGCTTCTTCGATTCTGTTACACTTTATTGTTAACCCTATACTTTGGCGGGAAGCCTATGTTCGGACTATTCAAGAAAAAGGATGAGCTGGAACCGTCGCTGCTGGGCCGGCTGAAGGAGTCGGTGAGCAAGACGCGCGCGGCGATTTCGGCGGCGGCCGGGAATATTTTTCTGGGCGACCGGCAGATCAGCCCGGAACTGCTGAAAAAACTGGAGACGGCGCTGCTCTCGGCCGACTTGGGAGTGGCCACGACGCGCGAGGCGCTGGAAGCGGTGCGGGAGAAGATGGACCGCGAGGCGTTGCGCGATGCGGGGCAGGTGAAAAGCGAGTTGAAGAAACAACTGCTGCGCATCTTCGAGGCGGCGGAGAGCTCCCCGGCTGCGGCGGGAGCGGGCGCCGCGGCCAACGGAGACGGCCCGCGCGTGTTGTTCATCGTGGGGGTGAACGGCGCGGGGAAAACCACGAGCATCGGGAAGCTGGCCAACCGCCTGCGCCAGGAAGGGCGCAGCGTGCTATTGTGCGCGGCGGACACCTTTCGCGCGGCGGCCATCGAGCAACTGGAAATCTGGGCGCAGCGCAACGGCGTGGAAATGATCAAGCAGAAATCGGGGGCGGACCCGGCGGCGGTGGTGTTTGACGCGGTGACCGCGGCGAAATCGCGCGGCGTGGATGCGGTGATCGTGGATACCGCGGGGCGGCTGCACACGAAATCGAATCTGATGGCCGAGCTGGAAAAGATGAAGCGCACGGCAGCCAAGGTGATTCCGGGAGCGCCGCACGATGTGCTGCTGGTGCTGGACGCAACGACCGGGCAGAACGGACTGGCGCAGGCGCGGCAGTTCACTTCCGCGGTGGGCGTCACGGGAATTATTCTGAGCAAGCTGGACGGCACGGCCAAGGGCGGCATCGTGGTGGCCATTACGCGCGAACTGGGTTTGCCGATCCGCTTCGTGGGGACCGGCGAGCAGATCGGCGATCTGGCGCCGTTTGACGCCAGGACGTACGTGGATTCGCTGTTCGATTAGGCATCCGAGGGCATCTGGGAAAGCACAACATGGAGCGCTACGACATTCCGTTCATGGAGCGCGCGCTGGCGCTGGCGCGCAAGGGCGCCGGCCTGGCCAGTCCGAATCCGATGGTGGGGGCGGTGCTGGTGCGCGATGGCGAACTGGTGGGCGAGGGATATCACCAGTACGCCGCGGGAAGCCACGCGGAAATTGTTGCCCTGAAGTCCGCGGGAGAAAAAGCGCGCGGGGCGACGCTGTATGTCAGCCTGGAGCCCTGCTGCCACACCGGGCGTACCGGGCCGTGCACCGATGCGGTGATTACCGCGGGAGTGAAGCGCGTGGTGGCGGCGATGCGCGATCCCAACCCGGTGGTGGCGGGGCGCGGATTGGGGCAGTTGCGCGGAGCGGGGATCGAAGCGGAGCACGGAGTACTCGAGGAAGAAGCGCGGCGGCTAAACGAGGCGTTCGCGTGCTGGATTCGCACCAAGCAGCCGTATGTGACGCTGAAATCGGCGCTGACGCTCGATGGGCAACTGGCGCTGCCGCAGGCGAAAAAGAAAAAGTCCAGCGCGACCTGGATTACCAGCGAGGAGTCGCGCGCGGAAGTTCACCGCATGCGCCATGCGAGCGATGCCCTGCTGACCGGCATCGGCACGGTGCTGGCCGACGACCCCCTGATGACCGACCGCAGCGGGCAGCCGCGGCGGAGGCCGCTGCTGCGTGTGCTGCTGGATACGAAGCTGCGGCTGCCGCTGCGCTCGCGCATTGTGGAGACGGCCGGGCGCGACCTGCTGGTCTTTACGCTGGCGGACCGGCAATCGTCCAAGGCTCGGCAACTGGAGCGAGCGGGAGTGGAAGTGATTTCGCTGCGCGGGAAGGGCGGGCGCATTCCTTTCGAAAAGGTTTTGCAGGAGCTGGGGCGGCGGGATATTCTCAGCGTGCTGTTGGAAGCGGGCAGCGCGCTGAACGGCTCGGCGCTGGCCGCGGGGGTGGTGCACAAGCTGGCGCTGTTTTACGCGCCGCGGGTGGCCGGGGAAACCGGCGTGCCCTTTGCGCGCGGGGCGCTCACGCAGCCGGCCATGAGCGGTGTGCGCCTGCGGCAGTTCGGCCCGGACTTTTTGATCGAGGGATATCT
>JAIQGC010000124.1 GCA_020072805.1 Terriglobia bacterium | reverse complement strand
ACGAATATTCCACTCTTGAGGGCAGATGATTTTCTAAAACTCAAGCAACAAGCTAAACTACCGAACAGCTTTGTTGTCCTCTTTGGCAAGAACTCCGGAAAGGAGATTCAACTCAAAAGGGCTGAATCAATAGAATTGAGTCTAGACTGGGTCATGGCAGTCGTTATTGATCGAGCTCTTAGTGCGATTATTCCCATTGAAGTCCAGAGTATGGATACAACGGGCAATTACCGAGATAATTGGGAAGCGTACAGCCGCGAGCTCCCGAAAATACCCGAATCAGAACACGGCATAAACTGGGCAAATGTTTGGAAGCGCCTTATTCCTCAATTGATTTTGAAGGGGTCCATTTCGGCAACATCTAGCCTTTGTAAGTTTGGTCACTACTTCATTGTTCCAGATATTGTTTATGCAAGATTTGAACGCTTGATCGGGGAAATCAAGAATTCCGAAGCGCCGGGTCCCGGGATTATGACGGTCATGACTTACGCACTTGGTCCCGAGACCCCGTTCGGAGAGATGCGCTCATTAAAGCGCCTGCGCACAGCTAGAGTACGCACTACAGATTTTGCCGAGGCTTTCGCGTCAGGGAAGCAACTCCCACTCGGAACGGATCTGGACAATCAGGTTATCGGGCTATTGGGCACGTTAAGTGATCCCATGTTTGCTCAACAGGGGCGGAAATCACGATGAGCTGCTAACCCGCAAAGGTTCTGCAATTTCTCTGTCATGATTCGTGTTTGTCCATGGGACAATGGGGCTTGGACAGCGGCAACTGGGTAGAAGAGGAATTGGTGTCATTCGTCGGAGTATACTATGCCGGACATTGTCACCCACAGTAGGCTACCTGTTGTCGGCCACACTAGGCCGGGCATTGTCACCCACAGTAGGCCACCCGTTGTCACCCACACTGGGCCATCTGGCGAATTGAGTCTCCTGCCACTCTCGGGTAGACTTCCCGCACTAGAAATGCGAGGGAGGCCCGATGAAGAAACGGAGACTAGCAACAATGGACGTGCAAACTCTCTTGGGCCGCGTGCGGGCTGGCGAAGCCGATCGCGCCATTGCGCGGGCGATGCAGATTAGCCGCACGACGGTCAAGAAATATCGTACCTGGTTCGCCGCCGAAGGATTTGTGACCTGCGATCCCATGCCAACCTTGAGCGAGTTACACGAACGCTTGCAGGCGATCTTCGGCGACAGTAACCCACCGCAGAACCAATCGTCGATTGCCAGCTATCGCGACGAAATCCAGCGCTGGTTAGAGCAAGGGCTGCGCCCCCGGATCATCTTTCAGAAACTGAATGTGCGACCGGGGTTCACCGCGAGCGAATCCGCGGTGTATCGCTTGTGCCAAAAGGTCAAAGCCAGCCAACCGCCCGAAGTCTTCGTGCGCCTGGAGACCGCACCCGGCCAAGTGGCCCAAGTCGATTTCGGCGAAGTGCGGGCGCTGTTTGACCCAGCCACTCAAACCCTCCGCCGCGCATGGGCCTTCACGATGGTGCTCGCCTGGAGCCGCCACCAGTTCGTCGAGTTCGTGTTCGATCAAAGCCTCAGGACCTGGTTGTTGTGTCACCAACATGCGTTCGAGTTTTTCGGCGGTGCGCCGAAACGTATCGTGCTCGATAACTTGAAGGCTGCGATCATCCGAGCCTACACGCGCGATCACGATGTGGAAGTCACGCGCGCCTATGCGGAATGCGCAGAGCACTATGGCTTTCTGATCGACCCGTGCTTGCCGGCGCATCCACGCCACAAAGGCAAAGTGGAACGGGGCGGCGTGCGCTACGTGCAACAGAGTTTTGTACCCTTGCTCGAACCCAACACGTCAATCGGTGAGGCGAACGTCCAAGTGCGCCAATGGGTCCTCGCCAAGGCGGGCTTGCGGACCCATGGCACCACGCACCAAGTCCCGCTCACGCGGTTTGCTCAAACCGAGCAGGCGGCGCTCTTGCCGTTGCCGCGCACGGCCTACGACCCGGCGGTCTGGAAGCCGGTCAAACTGCATCGCGATGGACACGTCGTGTTCGAGAAAGCGTTCTACTCGGTGCCGTGCCGCTTCGTCGGCCAGATCCTCTGGCTACGGGCGGGGCTGCGCGAAATCCGCTTGTTTTCAAGTGGTTTTCAACTGATCACGACGCACCCGCGGGCGACGCAAGCGGGTGAGCGCCTGACCCAGCTCGACCATCTGCCGCCCGAGAAAATACGCGGACTAACCGCCTCGCGCGACCTGTGTCGAGCAGAAGCGCAGGACATCGGGCCGGCGACGACCCAGGTCATCACTGAACTGCTCGAATCACGTCCCGTCGACAAGATGCGCACCGCCCTCCGCGTCTTGCATCTCGCCGATACCTACACGCCGGTGCGCCTGGAAGCGGCCTGTGCCCGCGGCGTAGCGTTCGGAGACGTGAGTCTCGTGACCCTCAAACGCATCTTGGCCGAAGGACTGGATGTTCTCACGCTGCCGCTGCCGATCCCGCCGCGCAACGAGTCGTTTGTCTTCGTGCGCCCACCGGAAGAGCTGGCGCAGGCCGTGAGTGGAGGTGCACCATGGAACTGAAACAGCACCTCATCCCGAAGCTCAAGCACCTGCGCTTGTCCGGCATCCTGGATACGCTCGACGTGCGGTCCCAGCAAGCATTGGCGGAACACTGGACCTACGCTGACTTTCTCGAACGCTTGCTGGAAGACGAAGTCGAGCGCCGCCAACAAAAGCAACTGGCCTTGCGCGTGCGCCGCGCGGACCTGACCAGTGACAAAACCTTGGAGACGTTTGACTTCACGTTCAACCCTGGGATCAATCGCCAGCGCGTCTATGACCTGGGAACGTGCCAGTTCATTCACGAGAAACGCAACGTGCTGCTATGCGGCCCCACCGGCGTCGGGAAGACTCATCTCGCCCAAGCCCTGGCACATGCGGCGTGCCGCCAGGACTTGGACGTGGTCTTCACCAGTGCGCACACAATGCTGCGTCATCTCAACGCCGGCCGCGCGGATGGCACGTATGAAAAACGGCTCATGGGCTACGTGCGCCCGGACTTGTTGGTGATCGATGACTTTGGACTCAAGCC
>JAIQGC010000070.1 GCA_020072805.1 Terriglobia bacterium | reverse complement strand
CGCTGCGGCGCTTGTCGCCATACTGCGATTTCACCGCGATCAGCTCGTCGCTCCCTGGCTCCCCGTCGCGCAGCAGCGCAAAAAAAATCTCACCGCCGCCGCCCTCCAGCAGGACCTGGAAATCGCCGACCCCTACGCTTACGCCGCCGAACTTTCCGGCGACTTCCTCTGGGTCGCCGTCGGCCATTCCACCGGCGAATCCGAATACGGCCTCGGCTCCCTTGTCCGCTTCGATCTCAAGGAAGGCAAAGCCGCCGTCTTCCAGCCCGCCGAACTCGCCACCTGCGCCATCACCCATCTACTTCTTCTCGCCCCCGATTCCATTCTCCTCGCCACCCGCCGCCAGGACGACAACGCCATTCGCCCCTGCCAGGGCCTCGTCCGCTTCCAGCCCTCCACCGGAAAAATCGAAAAGCTCTCCTCCCCCGGAAACTTCCTCGATAATTCTGTCGTCACCCAGCTTCACGGGCCTGACCCCGTATGGGTCTCCACCGACCGCGGCATCTGTAAGTCGGCCCCCGCCGCTTTCAACTGGACCTGCTGGCGCGTCGTCCCCTCCATTCACGTCGAAGACGAAGTCACCGTCTTCAATAAGCCCGGTGAAAAAGCCGGCAGCGATCTTCCTCCCGGAGATTATGAAGTTCTCTGGGCCAACGCCGCTTTTTTTGAGATTGCCACGCAGGACTCTTACGATGCCTGGCTGCGCGCCGATGACTTTCAGGATCTCTCCGCCCGCAACTTCGACAGCGAACCCTGGAAGCTCCTCAACACTTCCACCGGATTCGCTCCCGTTCGCCCGCTCGCCAAACCCAACGCCAAGACCCTCGAGGAAGGCACTCTCCTCTACCGCGTCCCGCTCGAAAAACGCCTTGCCGACCCTCCCGCTCCCGCCGGCTGGGTCAAAGTCCGTGTCCGCGCCGGCTGGATCGAACGCGCCGACTTCCAAATCGTTCCCCGCATCCTCCCCTTCGAACCCCCGGCCGCTCCCGTCCCGGAACCCCCGCTTCCCCCCGGTGCCTCGTCCACCCCGCCAGTCCCCAAGCACCCCATCGCCAAACCTCCCGCCACCAAACCCTGACCGCATTTCTGCATGGTTCTGTCATCCCGACCGCAGGGCCGGTGCATTTTACCGGCTCGAAGTGGAGGGATCTCTCTTCGCTTTTCTCTTCCGTTGCTTGAATAGCTGAATGCAGGCGCCGATCCGAATCTTGCGCTGCCTGTGCTCTCTCGCCGATGGGTCTATCGCCCGCCAATCACTTCTCGCATCTTCTCCATGTCCATTTCGCCTTCCCACCGGCTGATCACAATCGTGGCCACCGCATTCCCAATCACGTTCGTCAGCGCACGGCATTCGCTCATGAACTTATCCACCGCCAGCAGCAGCGCCAGCGCCTGCACCGGTATTTCCGGGAACACCGTCAGCACCGCCGCCACCTTCACGAACGCCCCACCCGGCACTCCCGCTCCTCCCGTCGCCGCGATCATCGCAAACAGCAGCACGCGCACTTCCTGCCCCAGCGTCAAATGCACGTTCGTCGCCTGCGCCAGGAACAGCACCGCCAGCGTGATATAGATGTTCGCCCCGTCCGCGTTGAAGGTGTACCCCATCGGGAACACCAGCCCCACGATCGACCGCGGCGCCCCCAGCCCCTCCAGCTTCCGCAGCATGTCCGGGATCACCACCTCCGACGTGCTCGTCCCCAGCACGATCAGCATCTCTTCCTTCAAATAAATCAGCAGCCGCGGCAGCGAAAATCCCGCCAGCATGCAGATGCTCCCCAGAATCACCGCCACGAATGTCACGCTCGTGAAATAGAGCGTCCCCACCAGCTTCGCCAGATTCGAAAGCGAAGCCAGATCGTACCGCGCCACCGTGTAGGCCATCGCCCCGAACGCCCCCACCGGCGCCAGTTGCACGATCATTCGAATGATCCCAAAACAGACTTTGCCGGCTACTCCCAGCGCGTCCGTCACGGCCTCGCCGGCCTTGCCCATTTTCGAAATCGCGAATCCGCACAGCAGCGCCAGCAGCACCACCTGCAGAAAATTGTCGTGCACGAACGCGTCCAGAAATGTCCGCGGAATGCTGTCCAGCAATTGCGCCACCAGGCCCGTATCCTTTACGTGCCCCACATATCCGGCCACCGCTTTCGCGTCCAGCGTCGCCGCATTGATATTCAGTCCCCGCCCCGGATGCCCCACCTCCGCCGCCGCCATTCCGATCAGCAGCGCCACGACCGACAGCACCTCAAAATAGATCAGCGTCTTCACGCCCACGCGCCCGACCTTCTTCATGTCCCCCATGGACGCGATCCCCTGCACCAGCACCAGGAAGATCACCGGCCCGATCATCATTTTGATTAACGCGATGAATCCTTCGCCCAGCGGTCGCAAGGCGAGTCCTGCAGGAGGGAAGAAGTGCCCGACAAAAACACCCAGCGCGATTGCCGCCAGGACCTGCACGTAGAGGTCTCTGTACCAGGGCCGGCGCGCCACGGCTTAAACTTTTCCGCTTCGTTTCTCGGTCAGAAACGCGTTCAGCTCCCCGGCTTTCGTCGAGAGCGTTTTTAGCCAGCGCTGCCCGCCGGAGATGAACCCGATCCAGTAACCGATTTCCACCAGTTGCGGCTCGCTGAATTCCGCGTGCAGCCGCTTCCACATCGCGTCGTCCGCCTGATCCGGATTCCAGATGATCGCGTCCGCGTACGCCAGCGCCAGCTTTTCCCGCGCCGTGAACTTTTCCGACTGCTCGTACTTCAGAGCTTCCGACATCCGGTCTTCGCTATTCCGCGCACCCTGCGCGGATCCCTGGTTCGCTCAATACCCGCACGACATGCTCAGCGCAATGTACGCCCGCAGCAGCTCTTTCAGCTCCCACTCTACCGTCCCCGCATCCTTCTTGAACAGCAGGTCAAACGTCGACGTGAACGACCGCATCACGTCCGGCTGGTGCGCCCGGATCGCCTGATTCTCCGGCCCCGGCCTTCCCGCCGCAATCGCGTCCTCCAGCCACTTCCGAGCCTGCGGGTCGGCAATCATTTCGGGTGCGAGGTAGCTGATGCGCGCCATAAAAAGCTCTCCTTGAGCAAGAAAACCAGAATCCAGCCGATATTACCATAATACCGGACCCTCCGACCTACCCTTTTCCCCTCCCGCTTTTCTAGCGCCGGGCCGGCATCTTGCCCTTTCTGCCGCCTATGTAGCGTCAGCGGACATTCTGGTCCCGCCCCTGCCGGGAACCCGGTCGGGAACTTGGTCGGGAGGCTGGCATCTTTCCTTTTCCCCGGCCGCACAGCCAGGAATCATCGCATGCGAAAAACGCACGCGATGGGGCAGCGGTTGGCTGTGCCACAAAACCAAAAGCCGGCCACGGCATCCGCCCCGCCTCTTTTTCGTGACACACCCAACACGTTGTCATCCCGACCGCAGCGGAGGGATCTCTCTTCGTGTTGCTTCTCCGCGATCACGTGGCCAGCCGCTCCTGCGCGCCCGGATCGCCCGGGTCGCACCGGGGCTGGGGAAGATCGAAGATGATGACAGGCCCGCTGCCGTGCGGACCGGACTCCGGGCTCGCGCTCCATCTCGATGGTCGGGAGCGTGCGCAGCTGACTTGGCCATGCTGCAAATCCATCTGGCCTTCTCCGGTCGAAGAGGTATAATCCGCCTATGAAACAAATCACATTGCCGATCATCGTGGAAGCGGACGCGGACGGATATTTCGTCTCCTGCCCGGTCCTGCAAGGCTGTTACAGCCAGGGCGACACCTACGAAGCGGCTGTGGGCAACATCAAGGATGCCATCCGCCTGCACATTGAAGATCGCCTGGCCAGCGGCGAAGAGGTGCCGGAGCACGTTTCCGTTAGCCTCTCGACCGTCGAAGTCGCAGTCTGATGACCAAACTTCCTCGCCTAACGGCCCGCGAGATCATAGCCGTACTGGAAAAGGCGGGATTTTCGCTTGCCCGGCAGAGCGGCAGCCACATGATCTATAAGAACGCCGCCGGTAAGCGCGTCACAGTCCCTTTTCACGCCGCCAAGACTCTTCACCCTAAAATCCTCAAGAGTATTCTCCGCGACGCGGATCTCACCCCGGAAGGCTTGCAAAAGCTCCTCTGAAGGGGATTTGGTCAAAGGCGCGGGCGAGTCATTCGGCATGGTAGTCGTGTCGAAGGGTTCGGGTAATACATTCGGCAGGTCGCAAGGAACGAACAAAGTCAAAATTCTCACCCTACCGAAGGACGCGAGGGGCGCCCAACCCGACGAGTCTCGCGTTCTGCGCTACCCAGCCAAGCCTATTCACAGTTTGAGCGTATGATAATGTGACTACCAATTTTATTCACGCTTGGATTATTATCATGGTTCGTAGTGAGGACTCAACAATGGGAAAGCGAACAGATTGGGAGGAAATCAAGCCGTTAGGCGGCGGCGGTCAGAGCGATGTCTTCTTGGTTCGCAGCCCCAAAAGAATGGCCGAGCGTGCAGCGTCTCTCGCAAAAGTTCAGGCGGGTGGCGCAGACTTAGTGATTTGGCAAGGTGGTGCCCCTCACGCCGCCTTCTGAATCCTGATCTTCGCCGTATACCCCAGCGCATACAACACCCGCAGCATCAAATCCGTCGAAATATCCCTGGTGTTCCGGTTCAACATCGCCGTCACCCGCGTCCTTGACGTCCCCGCCAGCCGCGCCACCTGCGCATGCGTCACCCTCTTCCGCCGCACCACCTCGATAATCTTGGAATTGAGGTCGCTGCGCAGCGCCATCTCCGCTCCCTCCGCCGCTCGCAGTCCCAGCGCCTTCGCCAACTCTCCCGCGCTGCGCGTAACCTCTGTCTTCGTTTTCTTCATCCCCATATCCCCTTCAGCCGCTTCCCGCGAATGTCCCATATTCGGGACACCACTCCGTCGAGGGTGCCCCATCCTTGCGCCTTTTGCAAGGGTGGGGATTTTGACTTTCCTCTTGTCCCCCATTTCCCGGAATTATTTTGCGCTGTCATCCTGAGCGAAGCGAAGGATCTCAACCGTAAATTCACGCGGACCCGTCGAGCGGAAGCCGCTTCCCGAGTACCACCCAAAATGCTTTCGAAACTAGTACCATGAAGTACTGATACTTTACTTAATACTCCTCCCATGCTATCATGCCCCGTGACGCTCGCACCCCATTCTTGCCCATTCCCCTCAATGCCTCCTTATCTCTTTACCTCATCACCTCATTCTCCGCAGCCATGTAACCCTTTTAGAATCCGCAGATCCGAAAAATCAGCCAGTAACTCCTTTAGAATCTGCACTTCCAAAGCAAAGGACTTAAAGTCTTTTAGAATCTGCACTTCCAGGAAAAGTAGGGGGGTGGGGGTCATATTGTTAACCAGTTCTCCCTCCCCTGCTCAAGAGTACGCCCTCATCTCTGCCCTTGGCGCTCGCCCCGCCTCCACAGCCCGAAATACGGTACTATTTGTACGCCGGACCGCGCAGCGGGCCGGAACGACGAACCACAAGGAGCCGTTTTGATTCCACGGTACACGCGCGAAGAGATGGGGCGGGTCTGGAGCGACGCGAACAAGTTCGCCAAATGGCTCGAGGTCGAGTTGGCTGCGGCGGACACGCTGGCGGAGGCCGGAGAGGTGCCGCGGGAAGTGGCCACGACGCTGCGCGAGCGCGCCAAGGCGGACGCGAAGCGGATTCTTGAGATTGAATCGCGCGTGAAGCACGACGTCATCGCGTTCACCATGGCCGTGGGCGAATCCATCGGGGATCCCGCGGCGGCGCGCTGGCTGCACTATGGGATGACTTCGAACGACGTGGTGGACACGGCGCAGGCCCTCCAAGTGCGCGACGCTTCGCATCTTATCGAGCGCGACCTCGTGATGTTCGGCGAAATTTTGTCCTTGCGCGCTCAGGAGTTCCGGCACACGCCGCAGATTGGGCGGACGCACGGCGTGCATGCCGAGCCGATTACGTTCGGGCTGAAAATCGCCAACTGGTTCGCGGAAAATCAACGCAACATCGGGCGCTTCCGCGAAGCCGCGGCGCAGATGGCCATCGGAAAAATTTCCGGAGCGGTCGGCAACGCTTCGCACCTGGGACCGGACATCGAGGAAAAAATCTGCAAGCGGCTGGGGCTGACTCCCGCTCCGGTGGCTTCGCAGGTTATTCAGCGCGACCGGCATGCGCATTACCTGAATACGCTGGCGCTGATTGCCGCGACCATCGAAAAAATCGCGCTGGAAATCCGCCATCTCCAGCGCACGGAAGTGCGCGAAGCCGAAGAGCCTTTTGGCGGCGAGCAGCGCGGCAGTTCGGCCATGCCGCACAAGCGCAATCCGGTTGCCTGCGAGCAGATGTGCGGGCTGGCGCGCGTGGTGCGCGCGAACATGCTGGCGGCGCACGAAAACGTGGCCCTATGGCACGAGCGGGACATCTCGCACAGCTCGGTCGAGCGGATTATTCTGCCGGATTCGACGATTCTGGTGGACTACATGCTGGCCAAGATGACGGAAATCGTGGGCAAGATGCGGGTCTTTCCGCAGCGCATGCTGCGCAACCTGGAATCCACGCACGGGCTGATCTATTCCGGGCAGTTGTTGCAGGACCTGGTGGAGAAGGGCATGCCGCGCGATGAGGCTTACAAAGCCGTGCAGGAAAACGCCATGGCCGCGTGGGAGAGCGAGACGAGCTTCCGCGAGCGCGTGGCCAAGGATGCGCGCATCACCAAGTTCCTGGATGCGGCAGCGCTGGCGCGGACGTTTGATTTGCAGCGGCAGTTGCGGCATGTGGATGCGATTTTCGCGAGGGTCTTCAGCGAAAAAGAAATAAAGAAGTAAGGAAGTAATGAAGTAAAGAGAAAAAAGGAAAAAAATCAGACGCGCTGAACGTAGCGTGCTTCAGACGTATCCACTTTGATGGTGTCGCCGTTGTTGACGAACGGCGGGACGTTGACCATCAGGCCGGTTTCCAGCTTGGCCGGCTTCATGACCGCGCTGGCGGTGGCTTTTTGCAGGGTGGGCTCGGTGTCCACGACTTTGAGGTCTATGGTGTCGGGCAAGTCCACGCCGATGGCTTTGCCTTCGAAGAATTCAATTTTCACGACGGTGTTGGGAATCAGGTAGTACACCGTCTCTCCCAGTTCGTCGCGGGTCATCTGCATCTGTTCATAGGTTTCCGAATTCATGAAATGAAAATCGTCGGCTTCGTTGTAGAGGTATTCGAATTCGACTTCGTCGAGGATGGCGCGGTCGACGAATTCCTCGGCGCGGAAGCGGTAGTCCATCATGGTGCCGTTGCGGAGATTCTTCATGCGGGTCTGCATGGAGCCGCGCTTGTTTCCGGGGGTGCGGTGGTCCACGGAAAAAACGGTGTAGAGCTGGCCTTCGTGCTGAATGACCATGCCGGGACGGAGTTGTGTCGCTTTTACGGTGTCGCCCATAAGCTCCCTGCTGAAGTTTCGAAAATCGGAAATTCCGGCCGGCGGCCTGCGGCAGCGCGGGGAATGACTCGAGGCACACGCGGGGAAAACCATTCCGCGTGTGAAGAACCAGTATAAAGGGAGGGATTCGGCCGGGTCAAATTCGAAAGTGGGAGCCGGGGTCAGGGTTTGGGCGGCTGGGCCGCGGCGGTTAGGGATTCGGCCATGAGTCTTTCGATGGCGGCGGGGTCGCGGGGAAGGCGTTCGCTGAGGAGTTGGTAGCCGGTGGGAGTGATGAGGACGTCGTCTTCGATGCGCACGCCGAGATTTTCCTCGGGGATGTAGATGCCGGGTTCGACGGTGACGACCATGCCGGGTTCGAGGGGGCGGCAATAGTCGCCGGGGTCGTGGACGTCGAGGCCGATGTTGTGGCCGAGGCCGTGGATGAAATAGGGACCGAGGGATTTTCCGTGAAGATCCTTGCCGTGGGAATTGATGTAGTTGAAGGCGATTTTGTAGGCGCTGTTTTTTCCTTCGCGGCAGAAGGTCATGCCGGGCTTGAGGGAGGAGATGGCGGCGTTTTGTGCGGCGAGGACGATCTCGTAGATTTCGCGCTGGCGCGGAGAGAATTTTCCGCTGGCGGGGAGGGTGCGGGTGATGTCGGCGGAATAGCCGGAGAATTGCGCGGCGACGTCGAGGACGACGATATCGCCGGGAGCGATGCGGCGGTCGAGCTTGTCGTAATGGAGGACGGTGGAGTTGAAGCCCGCGCCGACGATAGGAGCGTAGCCTTCGGATTCGGCGCCGCCGGCGAGGTGGACGGCGGTCATGGCGGCGGCAATCTGGTATTCGAAAAGGCCGGGGCGCATGCGGCGCATGGCTTCGAGATGGGCGTCCACGGAAAGATCAATGGCGCGCTGGAGGAAAGCGATTTCGCCGGGGGATTTGATTTCGCGGAGGCGGCTGATCTTGGCGCGGATGTCCTGCAAGGCGACTTTGGGGGCGAGTTCGCCGAGCCAGGCGGCGAATTCCTTTTCGTGAGGGTAGCCGCCGTTTTCCTGTTCGTAGGGCAGGATGGTGAAGAAGTCGTGGTAGAGATGGGCGAGTTGTTCGACGGTGGGGCGGAGCTGGGTGTCGGCGGAGAGGACGGAGGCGAAGCCGGTTTTTTCGCGGATGGCGGGATCGTCGGGAGCGAGGCGGGGGCCGTTCCAGGCTTCTTTTTTGAGATTGCGCGCGGGGAGGAAAAGGATTTCGCGGGGGCCGGTCCAGGTGTCGGTGACGTTTGTGACGAGAGACTGTTTTTCGACGGACGGAAGGATGAGGAGGGCGGCGCCTTCTTCGTTGTGGCCGGTGAGGTAATAGAAATTGTCTTCCTGAGCGAAGAGGTAGGATTGCGAGGACTCTTCGCGGCCGGTGAAGCCGAGGAGGAGAATGGGGGAATCGACTTGTGCGGCGAGTGCGGCGCGGCGCTGGGCATAGACGGAATTGGGTTCGCGTTCGCGGCGCTGCTGTGCGGGGGAGGCGGGGGAGAAAGCGAAGAGGGCGAGGAGGAGAAGAAGGATTGAGGAGCGGGAATGGGAGGGACCGAGTTGTTGGATTGAGTTGGGCATGAAGTTGAGTCTAAACCCGGACCCTTGAAAGGCAAAGGGTCCGGCACCCGCGTGGTGCTTGGCGGGCAAGGGGCGGGAGGGCGGAAGAGGGGGCGCGGAGAAGCGAGTGATGGGAAGTGTTGGCTGGGAGATGAGTTGGGGGTGGGGATGGATCTAAACCCCCACCCTCAAAAACGAGGGTGGGGCACCCCCGCCCTTACTGCGCGAGTCTTGTGAGGAATCCGGGTTGGCTTATTACCTCATCGACCCATTGCTTCATTGCCTCCGCATCTCTGTAACTGGCTGGCTGGGGAAAACTATGGTATGAGTGCGCAATCCCCGGAGGGTGCGCGATGAAAGATTGTTCGGCGAAAATGGCGATCATCGGGGCCGGACCGGTGGGGCTGGCGGTGGCCAAGGCTCTGCGCGAGCACGTGATTGCCTACGAGCAGTTCGAGGCCGACGCGGACGTGGGCGGAAATTGGCGGCACGGCGTCTACCGCAACGTGCACATCATCTCCTCGCGCAAGACGACCGAGTACGCCGACTATCCGATGCCGGAGAATTTTCCCGATTTTCCGAGCCGCGAGCAGATGCTGGCTTACCTGGGAGAGTTCACCGAAAAATTCGGTTTGCGTGCGCACATCGAGTTCAACACCAAAGTGGTGATGGCGCTGCCGCGGGCGGATGGAGGATGGGAAGTCGAACTGGCCGGAGGGGAAAAGCGGCGCTACAAGGGGGTGCTGGTGTGCAACGGGCATCATTGGAGCCGGCGCTTCCCGGAGTATCCCGGAAAATTTACAAGCGAATTTATTCACTCGAAGGACTATCGCGAGCCAGAACAGCTGGCGGGGAAACGCGTTCTGGTGATCGGCGGAGGCAATTCCGCCTGCGACATCGCGGCGGAAGCGGCGCGAGTGGGGGCGCTTTCCCACATCAGTCTGCGGCGGGGCTACTGGTTCATCCCCAAGACATTTTTCGGCATGCCTTCGGCGGAACTGCTCAATCCCTATTTTCCGGTGTGGATGCAGAGGATGTTTCTGCGGCTGATCCTGCGCATCGTCGTCGGAAAGTACGCGGACTACGGATTTCCCGAACCGGACCACAGGATTTACGACGCGCATCCGACCATCAACAGCGAACTGCTCTACTACGCCAAGCACGGGAGGATTCATGCGCGGCCGGACATCGCGCGCTTCGAGGGCCAAACCGTGCATTTCGTTGACGGGCGGGCCGAGGAGTACGACGTCGTGGTGTGTGCCACGGGCTTTCATGTCAGCTTCCCGTTTCTTCCGCCGGGACTGGTGCCCGTCAAAGGCAGCGCCGCGCAAGTTTATGCGGGAGCGCTGCTGGCCGAGTACAAGAATATCTATGTGCCGGGAACGGAGCAGGTGCGCTACGGCTTCGGCCCGGTGGTGACGCCGCAGGCGGATTTGCTGGCGCGCTGCATTCTCTTGCAGGACGAAATGGAATTGCCGCTGGGGCTGGTGCTGAAGGAGTCCGGGGCGAAGTTACCCACCACGCATCTGGTGGACCCCATCGCGGCGATGCGCGATATCCGGCGGCTGCGCGCGATGATTCCCGCGATGCGGCGGCGGGAGTTGCGGCTGCGCAAGAAACTGGCGGGGAAGAACGCGGCCGCGCCGCGCGCGGCGACAATAACGGCCCCGGCCATGGATCCCGGCACGGAGGTGTTCTGATGGGATTCTTGGGCGAGGGAGTGGCGGTGATCACCGGAGCGGGTTCGGGGATCGGCCGCGAACTGGCGCGGCAATTGGCGGCGCAGGGTTCCGCGCTGGCGCTGGCCGACGTACGCGAGGCCGGGCTGGCGGAGACAGCGGCGCTGCTGGGAGGATCGGCATCCCTGAATGGCGGCGCGATCACGCGGCACGTGCTGGACGTTGCGAACGAAGCGGCGGTGAAGGAGTTCGCGCAGGAAGTCGAAGCGCGGCACGGGCGGGCGACGCTGCTGATCAATTGCGCGGGGGTGGCCTTGCTGGGAA
Organism: Terriglobia bacterium; assembly: GCA_020072805.1. GTDB lineage: Bacteria > Acidobacteriota > Terriglobia > Acidiferrales > UBA7541 > Acidiferrum. The sequence goes on along the minus strand of JAIQGC010000070.1, from coordinate 2,665 downwards.
AGTTCGAGGAGCTATCGCTCGAAGAGTTCCGCTGGCTAATGGAGATCAATTTCTGGGGCACGGTGGCCAGCACGAAATATTTTCTGCCGCTGCTGCGGCGGCAGCCGCGCGCGCATCTGGTGAATATTTCGAGCGTTTTCGGGCTGGTGGCCGCCGTGGGGCAGAGCGCCTATTGCGCCAGCAAATTCGCGGTGCGCGGATTCACCGAAACCTTGCGGCATGAACTGGCCGGAACGAACGTGGGCGTCACCTGCGTGCATCCCGGGGGGATCAATACGGCCATTGCGGTGAGCGCGCGGGTGGGGGCGGGCGCGGCGCCGGGAACGCGCGAGCAGGAACTGGAGCGCGGCCGCCGGCTGCTGAAACTGCTTCCGGAAAAAGCGGCCGCGCGCATCCTTCGCGGGGTGGAGCGGCGCGAAGGCCGCGTGCGCATCGGACTGGACGCCTTCCAGATTGACTGGCTGCAGCGTATTGCTCCCTCCTCCTACTGGAGCGTGCTGGCCAAAATTCTGGAGGACCCCTCGGCGAGCCGGTGACTGTGAACGCGCAGCGGTGAAATGCTACTCATGAACAAAACACACAGGGTATTCCTCACCGCGGAATGGCGCGACTTGGTCATGCTGAACTACGAAGTGGATCCGGCGCTCCTGCGGGAGTACGTTCCACCCGGCACGCAACTGGATTCGTTCGGGGGAAAGACTTACCTCAGCCTGGTGGGCTTCCGCTTTCTGAATACCAGAATGTTTGGCAAGATCCCCATCCCGTTTCATCGCGATTTTGAGGAGGTGAACCTGCGGTTTTATGTCCGCCGCAAAGAAGAGGGAGAGGAGCGCAGGGGCGTTGTATTCATTGCCGAGATTGTGCCCAAGCAGGCCGTGGCGCGCATCGCGCGGCTGGCTTACGGAGAAAATTACATCTGTCTTCCGATGAAGCATTGCACGGAGGCGGTGGGGCCGGGCAGGGAAGTCCAATACCAGTGGCAGGCGGAGAAGCAGTGGTGCAAGCTGTGGGCGCAGGCGGAAGGTCCAGCCGTGCAGCCGGGAGAGGGAAGCCGGGAACAGTTCATCGCCGAGCATTATTGGGGCTATTCGGCGCGGCCCGGGAGGGACTGCCTGGAATATCGCGTGGAACATACCCCGTGGAATGTGTGGACGTGCACGGAGGCCGGGTTTGAGGGAGACGCCAGCGCGATCTATGGCGCGGAACTGGGCCGGGTGCTGCAACGCCGTCCCGATTGTGCGTTCATTGCCGACGGTTCCCCGGTGAGCGTCTTTACAGGCAGGAGAATTGCATGAGCGGTCCGGGCCAGGACGCGCGGCAGGAGTCTCCCCGCAGGGGCTGGATCCTCTACGACGGAGGATGCGGCTTTTGCTATCGCTGGGTGCATTTCTGGGAAAAGGTGGTGGTGCGGCGCGGATTCGCGCTCAAGGATTTGCAGTCGGCCTGGGCTGAGGGCATCTTGCGGGTTCCGCGCGAAGCCCTGCTGGACGATATTCGCGTGCTCACACCCGCCGGCGAAATCGTCTCCGGGGCGGATGCGTACCTGTTTGTAGCCCGGCAGATTTGGTGGGCGTGGCCATTTTATGCCATCTTCCATTTGCCGGGGTTTCGCCGGGTGATCGAAAGCGGCTATCGCTGGTTCAATCGCAATCGCTATCATTTTTCGCGCCACTGCACCCTGCCGGAGAGGAACAAGCCGGATGGAACTCCGCGAGGGGGAGCCTGAGCATCTCCGGTGATCCTTCTTTACGGGATTCCGGCCGGACGATATACTCGCCGGAGCGAGCAGGTCTTCTCCGGGAGAATCAGCCGATGGGCGTCCTCGATCAGCGCTTTGAGAAGAATTTCATGATCACCTCGGTGGACTACGTTTTTAACTGGGCGCGCAAGAGCGCCATCTGGCCGCTGACGTTTGGCCTGGCCTGCTGCGCCATCGAGATGATCGCTTCGACCACTTCGCGGTTCGATATGGCCCGCTTCGGGGCGGAGGTTTTCCGGCCCTCGCCGCGCCAAGCCGACCTGATGATCGTCTCCGGAACGGTCACGTTGAAGATGGCTCCGGTGCTCAAGCGCGTGTGGGACCAGATGCCCGACCCCAAGTGGTGCATCTCGATGGGGGCGTGCTCGAGCGTCGGCGGGCCGTTCAACGCCTATTCGGTGCTGCAAGGGGTGGACAGGATCGTGCCCGTGGACGTTTACGTGATTGGCTGCCCGCCGCGTCCCGAGGCGCTCTTTTATGCTTTGATGAAGCTGCAGGACAAAATTGACCAGATGTCGCTGGCCAAGCGGCCCACGGAAGTGCGCCTCGAGCCGCGGATGGTGGACGAATTCAAGCGCGGCGTGATGGTGGCGCAGACGCCGACGCCGCGCTAACCCGCATTTTTCACCAGGAAGGGCAAGTCTGCGCGGCCAGGATGGAAAGGCCCGCCCTCTGAAGAGGGCGGCTACAGAAGACGGGGGAGTTTTTTTGGCGAGAGAAAAAACCACGACATGACGCTTGCAGGTGATCGGGCAATCTTGCCACTGCTGCGCGGGTCTTGTGAGAAATTCGGGTTAAGGGAGAAGCGAAGATGGGATTGCAGCGAGTGGCCAAGGTGGCGGAGATTCCCGCGGGAACCATCCGCGAGTTTCAGGTCGAAGGCAAAGCTATTGCCCTGGCCAATGT
>JAIQGC010000003.1 GCA_020072805.1 Terriglobia bacterium | reverse complement strand
CCCCTCTCAACAGCCCCCAGATGTCCCAAGCAGTCCTCTTACCGTTACTCCAAAAGGCAGCAAGTTGCAGCCAGTAGGGAGCACCCCAACCGACGCTCAGCCCCGTTTGCCCCTCCAGCTCGCGTCTCTGGTCCGAGTTAAGCGACTCGAAGCAGAGGGAGCCTACGAAGGTGCGCTTCGGGACTAATCGCTTCGCCCTTTGCCCCTCGGCCGGTGGGTAAGGCAGACTCGCGGAGGGGGTTCCGCACTCGGTAAATGCTGGGGGATAGGAACCCGCATGGGCGGCGTAGTTCAGGTAGGACTGTATGTCTTGTTGCTGATGGCTTGCGATGTCGCGGACGCGTTCGAGCGCGGACTGCATTTCGGCTTGTTTGGCGGCCATTACGTCGGCGGTGGCGTTGGGGGGGACGTAGATGGGCGGGGCGAAGAGGAGGACGACGCGGGAGAAGGGTTTCGGAAGCAGGAAATGGTCCCAGGTGCGGAAAAAAGTTTTGCCGCGTTCGACGCCGGCGTGGAACACGATGATGGGGCAGCCGGAGCGGCGGGCGAGCATGACCGGACCGGGCTTGGCCACGTAGCGGGGACCGCGCGGACCGTCAATGGTGAAGCCGCAATCGCGGCCTTCTTCGAGGCGCTGGGCCATGACGGCGAGGCCGCGCAGACCGCCGCGCGTGGAACTGCCCTGGGCGGTGCCGTAGCCGAGCCATTCAATGACCTTGCGGGTCCACTGGCCATCGAAGTGAGTGGTGTTCATGATGACGACGCCACGATGGCGGGCCCACCAGACGATGGGAAGAATGACGCGGTGCCAAAAGGGAAAGATGCAGCGCTGGCGGGCGGCGTAGACGCGTTCGGTGTGCTGCCAGCCGATGACTTCGTAGCGCAGCGTGGGGCCAAGCAGGCGGACGACACTGTAGACAGCGGCTGCGATGAGGGGAATCTGCATGCGGCGGGAGAGAGGAAGGTCGGGCAGGCTCGTATCGAAATGCTTGCTGACCGGGGTGCCGGCGGGAGCGGGGGAAATGGCGGCGGGAGCGCCTGGGGGGGCGGCTCCGGCGGGGTGCTCGGGAGTGGAAGGATTGGCCATCTGGGTATAGTATAGGCGAGCCGTCTGTCTTCCGCGCAGTCCCCTCTGCGGAAACAGGGCGGCCCCCGATGCAGCATTGGGGCTGGGCGCAGCGGATCGTGCGATGGGGTTCTTCAGACAAAACGGGTTTTCGCCGGGCCGGCAAGGCCGCGGGCGCAGCTTCCTGCGGATTGCGGGAGGAGCGGCGTGCTGCGCGGCGCTGGCGGTTGGAGCGGCGCGCGCGGACCAGACGGCCGGCGAAGCGGTGGGAACGATCACCGGAGAATCCATCGTGGTGAGCGGGCCGATGACCGTGGAAACAGCGCGCGGGCGGGCGCGCACGATTCTGCACAACGGCAGCGACGTGCGGGTGAAGGCGGGAACGGCGCGGATCGATCTGGTGGAAGGCGGGCAGGTGGCGGTGTGCGGCCCGGCGCATTTTTCGGTGCTGAAGTCGGCGGGAACGCTGATGCTGGCGATGGAAACGGGAACCATTCGAATTCACGCCGGGGCGCGGCCGGCGATCACCGTGTATACGCCACAGGTGGAGGCGCGACCGGTTTCGATTGGCGGCGGGGAGATGGATGCGCTGATTGGAATGGACGCGGGAGGAACGGTGTATGCGCGGGCGGCGGCGGGAGCCATCCGCATGGAGCAGCAACTGACCGGGCAGTCGGTGGTGGTGCCGCAGGGCGGGGACGTGCAACTGACCAACGGGCAGATGGACATGCTGCATACGGGAGACGCGCGCTTTGTCTGCGAGATTCAGGCGGCGGGGCCGGAAGCGGCGGAAGTGAGCCTGATCGCCTCGGCGGAAGAGGTGCGGGCAAGGAAGAACGTGTCCGCGAGAGAAAATGCCGCGCCGGGAGAGCCGGAGTATGAAGTGTTCATGCCGCCGCTGGTATTTAACGCCGGGGCGGCGGTGCAGCCGGAGCCGGATGCGCGGATGATCGTGCTGGTGCGGCGGGTGCGGGTGCGGCCGACGCTGATTTATCAGGGGCGGGTGGAAGGCGAAGCGGTGACGGAAACGGCTGAGGCGGCGCCAGCGCCGGTGGCCGCGCCGGCGGCGGTGGTAGTGGCCCCTCCCGCGCCGAAGGCTGCGCCGGCGGCATCGTTTGCGACGCGAGTGCGCGAATTCTGGCGGCGGCTGTGGTCGAGCAATTCGTAATTCCCTGCTGAACAATCCCTGCTAACCCGCATTTCTCAAGAGGAGAGGCGAGTCTGCGCGGTCAGGATGGAAAGGCCCGCCCTCTGAAGAGGGCGGCTACAGAGGTCTGGGGAGTTTTTTCGGCGGGCTAAATACGAACTTTCCAGCGAGAAAAAACGGCGGAGAAGAAATTACATGCCGTCGTAGCCGGGACCGCCGCCACCTTCGGGAACTTTCCAGGTGATGATCTGGTAGGGGTCGGCGATATCGCAGGTTTTGCAGTGGACGCAGTTGGCGGGGTTGATCTTCAGGCGGGTCTCGCCCTTTTCCTGGGCCATTTCGTAAACAGCGGCAGGGCAGAAATACTGGCAGGGATTGCCGTATTCGGCGGAGCATTTCGTGGCGCAGATGTTCGTATCGGCGACGACCAGATGGCAGGGCTGGTCCTCGTCGTGGCGCGTGCCGGAGTGATAGACGTCGGTGAGGCGGTCGAAGGTGAGTTTGCCGTCGCCCTTGAAGCGCTCCGGCGCGGGCTTTGCGCCGATTTTGCGGTAGGCTTCGTGGCCGGGGTGCGCGTGCATGGGGTCGATCAGGCCGCGGCCGCCGGTGAGCATTTGCAGAGCGGTATGGACGAAGCCGCCGAGTTTGCCGTATTGGAAGGACTGGTGGAAGTTGCGAACGGCCCACATTTCTTTTTTGACGAAGCTCCGCTCGATTTTTTTGGGGAAGGAAGAGAGCTTGGCGGCGGAGGCGTCGCCGGCGAGGAGAGATTCGAAAACGGTTTCGGCGGCGAGCATGCCGCTCTTCATGGCCAGGTGAATGCCCTTGAGGCGCTGGGAATCGAGGAAGCTGGCGGAATCTCCGATGATCAGGCCGCCATCGAGATAGGTGCGGGGCATGGCGTACCAGCCGCCGTAAGGGAGAGTTTTGGCGCCGTAGCGGAGCATTTTTCCGCCGTCGAGCATTTGCTTCATGGCCGGATGCGTTTTCCAGGTCTGGAAGGCGGCGTGGGGATCGAATTGCGGGTCGGCGTATTCGAGGGCGACGACCAGACCGATGGAGAGGCGATTTTCCGATAGGCCATAAATCCAGCCGCCGCCGTACATTTCGCCCGGGACGGGCCAGCCCATGGTGTGGGCGACGTAGCCGGGAGCGATTTTGCCGGGCTGCACTTCCCAAAGTTCCTTGATGCCGATGCCGTAGCTTTGCGGATTGATATTGTCGAGGTTTTTTTTGGCGACGAGATCTTTCGTCAGCGAGCCGCGGGTGCCTTCGGCGAGGACGGTGACCTTGGCGCGGAGTTCGTAGCCGGGGGTGTAGTTGTCCTTGGGCTGGCCGTTTTTGTCGAGGCCCTTGTCGTCGGTGATGACGCCGGCGATGCCGTCGCCTTCGTAAATGAGCGAAGCGCCGCCGAATTGGGTGAAGAGGTTGACGCCGGTTTTTTCGACGAGGCCGCTGAGCCATTTCACCATTTTGTTAAGGGAGACTACGTAGTTGCCGCTGTTCTGAAAGGGCGGCGGGGTGATGGGGGCGCGGAAGGAAGAGTTTTTGGTGAAATAGAGCAGCGCGCTGTCGGTGACGGGAGTATCGAGGGGGGCGGAGGTTTCGAAATCGGGGATGAGTTCGCGGAGGGCGGAGGGGTTCATGATGGCGCCGGAAAGCTGGTGAGCGCCGATTTCGCGGCCTTTTTCGAGGACGTAAATATTTTCGGCGGAGAGCGGAGGCTTGGCGCCGGAGTCGTTGTGTTTTTGGATGAGGTTGGCGAGGTGCAGGGCGCAGGCGAGGCCCGCGGGGCCGGCGCCGACGATGAGGACATCGGCTTCGAGTTGTTCGCGTTGGACGGTCATGGGCGTGGGGTTATTCTAGCAAAAGAAGAGAGCATTGCGTTGTTACCGAATGGAATCGAATTCCTCCACGGAAATTCCCAACTGGCGAAGTATCTTGAAGAAAAGGGGAGGCCCAATCTCGCGCCCGCCGTGAATCGGGATCGTCACGGCGCGGCCATCCGGGTGACTCCAGCGTTCGTGGCTGCCTGCTTGTCTGGTTCGGGAAAATCCGAGCTTGAGGGCGGCGCGTTGAAAATCGCGCGCCGTCGCGCTAGGCATTGACGATCTCGGTGGTATCGGCGGGAAGAGGAAGGCCCTTCGCGCTGTACTCTTCCGCGATCATCTGGAAAACCAGGGTCAGTTCGGCAAGGGCCTCTTCGCGGGTGGGCATCAGCGCGTAACAGCCGGAAATCGCTGGGACTTCCGCGACCCAGGAGCCATCTTCCTGGCGGTAAAGAACCGTCTTGTAGTTCTCCAGCTTCATGTTCCTGGCGCCATTATACGCCCAACTTTCTTACGAGGCTTTGGATTTTTCCAGGGCTTCGGTGAGGGCGGGCATGATTTCGAAAATATCGGCGACGACGCCGTAGTCGGCGATTTCGAAGATGGGGGCGTTCTGGTCCTTATTGACTGCGACGATGGTGCGCGAGCCCTTCATGCCGACGACGTGCTGGATGGCGCCGCTGATGCCCAGGGCGAGATAGAGTTTGGGGGCCACGGTCTGGCCGGAGCTGCCAATCTGGCGCTCCATGGGGAGCCAGCCTTCGTCGCAAATGGGGCGGGAGGCGGCCAGTTCGCCGCCGAGGGCTTTGGCCAGGGATTCGGCCTGGGCGATATTTTCGGGGGCTTTGATGCCGCGGCCGACGGCGACAATGATGGGCGCCTGGGTGAGGTCCACGGCCTGCTTGGCTTCGCGGAAGAGTTCGCCGGGGACGGTGCGGATCTGTTCGGGCTTCAAATCGATGGCAGCGGAATTCACCGGGGCTTTGCCGGAGGGATGCGCGGCGAGCTGGTCGGCGCGGAAGGCGCCGGTCTGGAACGAAGCGAACCACGGGCCCGCGCCCTGGAAGGTGACGTCGGCGGCGGTTTTTCCCTGGAACATCTGGCGGACGAAGGTGAGTTTGCCGGCGTCTTCGCGGACGGCGATGCAGTCGCCGATCATGCCCTTGTTGAGCCCGGCGGCGAGCTTGGGAGCAAAGTCGCGGACTTGATAGGTGTGCGGAAAGAGGACGAGGTCGGGCTTGGCGGAGCCGAGCACCTGGGCGAGGGCCACGCAGTAGCCGTCGGGGGTGTAGGCGTCGAGGAGGTCGTGTTCGGCGAGGATGACTTCGGCGAGGTTTTTGGCGGCGAGTTCGGCGGCCAGCGGGGCGACGCCTTTGCCGAGGACCACGGCGGAGACGCTGCCGGAGGTTTTTGCGGCGAGTTGCTGGGCGGCGACGAGAGTTTCGAAACTGACGGAGTTCCACTTGCCCTGGCGTTGTTCGGTGATGACGAGGATTTTCATGATGCAGTTCCCTTCCCGGACAGTTGAGATTCTTTCCGACCGAATCGGAATCTTCGATCGGCCCGGTAAAAACCACCGGGCCTCAGAATGACAGAAAAAGACAAAACACAAACCAGACCAAAACCGAAATAACAACCAAAACAAGAACAAAACAGAAAGATCAAAAACAACGGGCGGGGCAAGCCCCGCCCCTACGCTAAATGACGCGCGCTTCGAATTTGAGTTTTTCGACCAGCTTGGCGGCGACTTCCTTGGCCGAGCCGGTGAGGAATTCGGTCTGTTTGGATTTTACGGGGACGTAGATTTTCTCGACGCGCTGGGTCGCTTCCGCCGAAACACCCAGGGATTCGCGGGTCACGGTGGCGATCTCTTTTTTCTTGGCGGCCATGATGCCCTTGAGCGTGGCGTAGCGCACCTTATTGATGCCGGACTGGATGGAGAGGACGGCGGGGAGGGGGCATTCAATCCACTGGAACCATCCGGCTTCGAGTTCGCGCTTGAGCTTCATTTTTCCTTCGGCGGCTTCGATGGACATGATGAGCGTGGCATGGGGCAGATTGAGAAGGCCGGCGAGGAGCACGCCGGTCTGGCCGAAGCCGTGGTCATCGCTCTGCAGGCCGGTAAGGACAAGGTCGCACTTTTCCTTCTGGATGGCGGCGGCGAGGGCGCGGGCGGAGCCGAGCGGGTCGAGCTGGTGAAAATTATCGTCGGCGACGTGAATGGCGCGGTCGGCGCCCTTGGCCAGGGCTTCCTTGATGGTCTGCTTGACACGCTCGGGGCCCATCGAGAGAGCGATGACTTCGCCGCCGTGCTTTTCCTTGAGGCGCAGGGCTTCCTCGAGGGCGTAGCTGTCCGGCTCGTTCATCTCGAAGCCGATGTCGCTTTCCTTGATCCAGTTGCCGGAGATGGCCAGGGGAGCGTCCTTGGCGGGGACTTGCTTGATGCAGACGATGATGTTCATGGGGTGGTCCTTTTCGAGAGCATGCGGGGAGCCTCCTGCCGCGGCCACGTTGCTGGCTGCGGGGGATTTTGTTCTCCTGCTCCAGACGGAAGAGCGGAAGAGAAAATCCCCGCCCTCTAAAGAGGGCGGCTACATAAGCACAGAAACCGGCAAGAGCTGGCGTTACTTGCCGCTCCAGCGCTTGAAAATCAGGGCGGCGTTGGTGCCGCCAAAACCGAAGGAGTTGGAGAGCGCGTAGTCGACGGAGGCTTTGCGCGCGTGGTTGGGAATGTAGTCGAGGTCGCAGGCGGGGTCGGGCGTCTCGTAGTTGATGGTGGGCGGGAGAATCTGGTCGCGCAGGGCCAGGACGCTGATGCCGGCTTCGAGGCCGCCGGCGCCGCCGAGAAGGTGGCCAGTCATGGACTTGGTGGAGCTGACGGGAACTTTCTTGGCGCGGTCGCCGAAGAGGCGGCGCATGGCGGTGGTTTCGATGGCGTCGCCGATGGGAGTGGAGGTGCCGTGAGCGTTGACGTAGCCGATGTCTTCGGGAGTGAGATGGGCGTCCTTGAGGGCGGCTTTCATGACGCGGAAAGCGCCGTCGCCGTTTTCCATGGGGGAAGTGATGTGATAAGCGTCGCCGGACATGCCGTAGCCGACGATTTCGGCGACGATGGGAGCATTGCGTTTCTGGGCGTGTTCGAGGGATTCGAGAATGAGGATGCCGGAGCCTTCGCCGACGACAAAGCCGTCGCGGTTCAATTCAAAGGGGCGGCTGGCGCGCGTGGGGTCGTCGTTGCGGGTGGAGAGAGCCTTCATGGCGGCGAAGCCGCCGACGCCCATGGGAGTGATGGTGGCTTCGGTGCCGCCGCAGATCATCATTTCAGCGGCGCCGCGTTCGATAATTTTGAAGGAGTCGCCGATGGCGTGAGCGGAAGCGGAGCAGGCGGTGGCCGTGGCGGAATTGGGGCCGCGCGCCTTGTAACGGATGGAGACATGGCCGGAGGCGAGATTCACGATGGAGGCTGGAATGAAAAAGGGAGAGATGCGCCCGGGGCCGCCATGAAGAAGTTTGGAATGCTCGCGCTCGATGACGTCGAAGCCGCCGATGCCGGAGCCGATGTACACGCCGGTTTCGTCGGAGTCGGCTTCATTGGGCTGCCAGCCGGCCATCTTGACGGCGAAGTCCGCGGCGGCCAGGGCCGTCTGAATGTAGCGGCCCATTTTTTTGAGTTCTTTTTTCTCGACCCAGTTGAGGGGGTCGAAATTCTTAATTTCGCCGGCGATGCGGCAATCGAATCCCGTGGTATCAAAATGCGTAATCGGGCCCACGCCGCTTTGCCCGGCCTGGAGGTTTTTCCAGCTTTCCTCCGTGCCGATGCCCAGCGCGCAGACCAGACCGACGCCCGTAACAACGACCCGGCGTGTCAAGGTAGGCTGGCTCCTGTAGGTGCTTGCAGAATGGCCCGGGGCTTACTTGCCCTTGGCGTGCTTCTCGATATATTCGACGGCATCCTTGACGGTGGCCATTTTTTCGGCGTCTTCATCGGGAACTTCGATGCCGAACGCTTCCTCAAAGGCCATCACCAATTCCACCTGATCCAGGGAATCGGCTCCCAGATCGTCGACGAACGAGGCCGTGGGCGTGACTTCGCCCTCGTCCACGCCGAGTTGTTCCACAATGATTTGCTTGACGCGCTCTTCCACGCTTGGCATGCGTATCCTCCGCCTTATGCGAACTAGTACAAACCCTGTTTTATCACGAAAGACTGCCTGACGCTGCTGGCACCCCGTATTCAGGCTCACCAGAATAACCTGTTTATTTTAATTATGCCAACGGTTCAGGTCAACTTTAGCGTCAATTTTACCTTCGGCCCGCGCACCCCGGCGACGGGGTTCAGGCCAGATACATGCCTCCGTTGACGTCGAGGACGTGGCCGGTGATATAGCCGGCTTCGTCGCTGGCGAGAAAAACGATGGCGGCGGTAACGTCGCGCGGCGAGCCCATGCGGCCGAGGGGGATGCGCGTCTTGAGATCTTCCTTCACTCTATCGGGAAGCACATCGGTCATGGGCGTTTCGATGAAGCCGGGGGCAACGGCGTTGACGGTGATATTGCGCGAGGCGATTTCCATGGCGATGGCTTTGGTGAGGCCGATGAGGCCGGCCTTGGCGGCGACATAATTGGCCTGCCCGGCGTTGCCCATCTGCGCGACGACGGAGGTGATGTTGATGATGCGTCCGGCGCGGGCCTTCATCATGGGAGAGAGAGCCTGCTGGATGCACAGGTGCGCGCCGGTGAGATTGGTGCGCAGGACGGCGTCCCAGTCCTCGAGCTTCATGCGCAGGGCCAGGCCGTCGCGGGTGATGGCGGCGTTGTTGACGAGGATATCGAGGCGGCCGAATTTTTCGAGGACCAGTTTGAAGCCGGCCTTGACCTGCTCGGCTTCGGCGACATCCATTTTGACGGCGAGGGCTTCGCCGCCGGCGGCGGAGATTTCGGCGACGAGCGCGGCGAGTTTTTCCTCGTTGCGGGCGGCGACGGCGACTTTGGCTCCGGCCTGGGCGAGGGCCAGGGCGGTGTCCCGCCCGATGCCCTGGGATGCGCCGGTGACCAGCGCGACTTTATTTTGCAAACTGAACATGCGGCAACCTCGGTTAAATTCTGGGGCTGAAGAACCTGTGTGGCAACCCAAAAATCACTTCCGCAGCGGCTAAAGCCGCGTGGATAAGAAAGCCTTTCTGTCGGAGCTAAAGCTCCGCCCCCCAGAAAACAAGAGTTGCCACACAAACTCCGAAGCCCGGCGCCTAATTCTGCCCGATTTTCTCCATGGTGGTCTTCAAACTTTTTTCGTCCTCGACGTTCAGGGTGTGCACGGAGCGCTCGATCTGGCGGAGCAGGCCGGCGAGGACGCGCCCGGGGCCGACTTCGACGAAAGTGTTGACGTCCTCCTCGATAAGGTGGCGCACGGATTCCTCCCAGCGGACGGGGAGAGAAACCTGGCGGACGAGGGCGTCGCGGGCTTCGTCGCCGCTGGTGATGGTTTCGGCGTCCACGTTGGTAACCAGAGGAACGCGCAAGGGGGAAAATTTTATTTCCTTCAGGTCCTTGGCCAGACGTTCCTGCGCGGGCATCATCAGGGCGCAGTGAAAGGGAGCGGAGACGGGGAGAATGACGGCGCGTTTGGCGCCCATCTGGGAAGCGATTTCGACGGCGCGCTTGACCGCCGCGGCGCTGCCGGAGATGACCGTCTGCTCGGGGGAGTTGAGATTGGCCGGGGAGCAGACTTCGTTTTCCGCGGCGCGCTTGCAGACATCGGCGACCACGGCGGGCGAGAGACCGAGGATGGCGGCCATGGCGCCCTCTCCGGCAGGAACGGCCTCCTGCATGTACGTGCCGCGTTTGCGGACCAGGCGGACGGCGTCGGTGAAATCGAGGGCGCCGGCGGCGACGAGAGCGGAATATTCGCCGAGGCTGTGGCCGGCGACGAAGTCCGGCTGAATGCCCTTTTCGGCGAGGACGCGGAGAACGGCGACGGAGCAGGTGAGAATGGCGGGCTGGGTGTTGGCAGTCTGCTTGAGTTCTTCCTCGCTGCCCTCGAAGCACATGCGGGAAATGGAAAAGCCCAGGGCGTGGTCGGCGGCGTCAAAGACCTGGCGCGCCGCAGGATAAGCCTCGGCGAGTTCGCGGCCCATGCCGGGGTATTGTGAAGCCTGTCCTGGAAAGACGAAGGCGATTTTTCCCATGATGACTGCTCTTTTCCGCCTGGCAATCCCTTAGACGCTGACTGGGACGGCCGCAAGCTCCTGTTCGATTTTTTCGTTAATTTTAGCGCGGGTCAGACCGGCGGCCACGCGAATGGCGTTTTTCACGGCATTAGCATCGGAGCGGCCGTGGCCGATGACGCAAACGCCGCGAACGCCCAGAAGAGGAGCGCCGCCGTATTCGGAATAATCAATGTGCTTTTTGAGGCCGCGAAAGGCTTTGCGAGAAAATAGATAGCCGAGCTGGGAGGAGATAGAACTCTTCAGGGCCTTTTTGAGGAGGCCGAAAATTTCCATGGCCAGGCTCTCGCTGATCTTCAGGGCGATATTGCCGACGAAGCCGTCGCAGACCACGACGTCGACCTTGCCGGAAAAGAGTTCGCCGCCTTCGACGTTGCCGATGAAATGAATGGGCAGGTTTTTAAGGCGGTTATTGACCTCGCGGGTGAGCTCGTTGCCCTTCATTTCTTCTTCGCCGATGGAGAGAAGCCCCAGGCGGGGGCGGCGAGCGCCGAAAGCGGCGCGGTAATAGATTTCGCCCATGACGGCGAACTGCACGAGGTGCTCGGGCTTGGAATCGACATTGGCGCCGACGTCGAGGAGAACGGTGACGCCGCCCTTGGCGTTGGGAAGCGGAGCGGCCAGGGCGAGGCGGTCAACGGCGGCCAGGGTGCCCAGGATGAAGCGCGCGGTGGTCATGACCGCGCCGGTGTTGCCGGAGCTGACCATGGCGTCGGCCCTGCCGTCATGAACGAGGCGCGCGGCGACGTGCACGGAGCTGTTTTTCTTGCGGCGGAAGGCCTGCGCGGGATGATCCTCCATGGTGATGACCTCGGAGGCTTCCACGACTTCGATGGGTAGATTGGGCGCGGCGTGCCGGGCAAGCTCCGCGCGGATGGCGTCGGGACGGCCCACCAGCATGACGCGCACGCCAAATTCGCGCGCGGCCAGAACGCTGCCTTCAACCTCGGGGCGGGGCGCCTGGTCTCCGCCCATGGCGTCGACTGCGATGGTGATCATGGGGAATCCGGTCTACCGGCCGGGAAATCGTCAGGCTTTGACTTCCTGAACTTGACGGCCCTTGTAATGCCCGCACTGCGGACACACCCGGTGCGGCTGCTTGACTTCATGGCAGTTGGGGCAGGTGCCGCCGGAAGCGGGGGCTTCCAGGAAATCATGAGAACGGCGCTTGTTCTTGCGCTGATGAGAATGGCGGCGTTTTGGGTTAGGCATAACACTACTCCTCTTGGCCCCGGTCAACGGGGCGCAAATTTGAAGGGCTTTTGGCCCTGGAACCTATTGTTTTTTCAGCCAGTCCTGCTTCAGGCGCGCGAGGGGAGCCAGGCGAGGGTCGGTCGCATGGGTCTCACATCGGCACTCTTCGTGATTGAGGTTCGCGCCGCAATTCGAGCACAAGCCCCGGCAATCACTCCGGCAAATGGCCTTCATGGGCAGGGACAAGAGAACCTGTTCGGTGAGGACCTCGGCGAGGAAAAGACCTTCGCCCTGGTAGAAACCTATTTCGGTATCGTCGTACTTCAGGCGCTCTTCCTCGGGCTTGGCGCCTTTGGGGAGCGGGCTGTAGTACAGGTCGAACTCGCGGTGAACGTCCTCGACGAGCGGTTCGAGGCAACGCGCGCAGACCATTTCGATGCGGACCTCCAGCTTGCCCTCGATGTGCACCTGGTCTTCGAGAAGCTCGGCGGTGGCACGGACCTCGAGCGGGCCGATTTGCTTCACCTCGGCCAAGCCATAGTCCAGGCTGCCCGGAGCGTAGCTCTTCCGGATTGGCAGCTTGCGGACCGCCAGGTCCTTGACGTCCAAAAACATCGAATCCGCGCCTCCGGCGCTCTCTCTCATGCTTAAGCATTATCGAGGGCGGGGAGGGGGTAAGTCAAGAAAAGCGCCGGGAGGTGGGCGGGGTGGTCACCTGGGGGGAGAGGGGGTCAGCGGTAGCCGAGTTGTTCGCCGAGGGGGGTGGCGCTGGGCATGAAGGTGCCGGAGCCGCGGGCGGCTTCCTTGCCGCGGGCGTCGAAGAGCGTGCCTTCGGCGATGAACAGGCGCTTGCTGCGGCTGACGACGCGGCCGCGGGCCAGGAGCGTGCCGTCCTGAACGGGGCGGAGGAAATAGAGATTGAAGGAGACGGTGAGGGCGAAAGTTTCGGTAATGAGGGACTGCACGGCGAAAAAAGTGGCGTCGTCGAGGGCCTTGAAATAGACCGAGCCGTGCAAGGCGCCGGCGGCGTGGAAGAAGTCCGGGCGAACGGCGAGGGAGATCTCGGCGCTGCCGGCTTCGGGGATGTGCAGACGCGGGAGGAACCACCGGTTAATGGGCGCGGCGTGGTACATCGCTTCCAGCTTTCTGAAATGGGACTGCGGCATGGCGAAGTCAGGGCTTCTTGGTTTCCGCGGGAGCGGGAGGCGCGGGGGCTTTGTCCTGCACGCCGGAATCGAAGACGGCTTTCCAGGAGCCGTCGGGCTGGCGGGCCCAGATGGTGATGTATCTTCCGGTGGCGGCCACTTTCGGCGCGCCGTTTTCCGTGAGGGTGGCCTTGTAGGAGCCGGTGGTGAAGCCCATGGTGGCATCATCGGAGATGCGGGCGAATTCGGGCTTCCAGCGCACGGACATTTCCGGGGAATAGTTCCATCCGGCAAGGAAATCTTTTTTGCCGCGCACGAGGGGCTGGTTGGGGCGGATGGTGACGATATCGTCGGCGAGGAAGGAGGCAAAGCCTTCAGCGCCGTGTTCGGCGCGGGCGCGGTCAAAGGCTTCATCGGCCTGTAGCAGGACGGAGGGGTCGGCGGACTTGGTGCCGCCCTGGGGAGTTCCCACAATCACAAAGACCATGCCGCAGACGAGCAGAAGCACCATCACCGCCGTTCGTTTGGCCATCGCCGCTCTCCCTTCGCCGAAGCCGTGCGCGGGCCAGCGCCCGCGGGAATGAAATCCCACCATAGCACTGTGGAGAGCCGGACAGAAGAGAGCAAAAAGGAAGGTGTGCGAAAGAATAGCGGGGCAACCAAAGTCTTTCCCGACAACGTCTCATAGCGTGTGCGCCGGATGGCAGGCAGGTGTTATGCTGAAGGTCGCGCCGCGGGCTGCCCGGCGAACGCGGCGCAAAATCTCCTGGAGGTGCAGACCTTGAAATACACTTTGCTTGCATTCGCGCTTGTCCTCGTTCTCCTCTTCGTGTCCGTGCAACCCGGGCGCGCCCAGAGCACCAGCGTTTACATCGGTTTCGGAACCGCCACGGACAGCTCGAATGGGCTGGCGATTGACACCTTCAACACGGGCACGTTTCTGCCCACGCCGAAGATGACCGGGCTGTTCATCACGCTCGGGGGCGAATTCATGTTCAAGAAGCACTTGGGATTTGGAGTGGAGACATCGTGGCGCGGGGGCAAGGGACTTTACTCGGGACTGGACTACCGTCCGACGTTTTACGATTTCAATGCGATCTGGCATCCGGTGACGAAGAAGGAGCGCATCGTTCCGGTGATACAGGGCGGGATCGGGGGCACGAAGGTGAGCTACTACCTCAACCAGCAATTCTGCAGCGTGTTTCTGGGCTGCTCGTCGTCCAGCGGCCTGCTGGGGTCTTCCAGCCACTTCCAACTGCACGCGGCGGGCGGATTGCGGCTGTATCCCAAGAAAAATGTTTTTCTGGAGCCGCGCCTGGACCTGCGCTACGTGCCCAATTTTTTCCAGTTCGGGCGCAACATCGTGCCGGAATACACCATCAACCTGGGCTACACCTTCGGGCAGTAGCGCGGGGCGGCGACGAACGGAACGGCATTTCGTAAGAGAAGAAAAATTCAAGGAAAACGGGCCAGCGCCCGGACGGAAAAAGGCGCTGGCCCGTTTTGCGTGAAGAGCAGCGAATAGGCAATCGTGCCGGTGCGGCAGCGGGCCGGGCAAGCCCGGCCCCTACGCAATGAGAGTTGTCAGAACTGCGGGTCAGTTCACGCTGCGGCGGGAAGCGCCGAAACGTTCCTGGTGCTGGCGGAGAAGGAACTGGTCGGTCATGCCGGCGATGTAGTCGCAGACGACAATGTGGCGGGTCTCCTTGCGGGCCAGCTGGGCATGGAAGGGGGGCATGGCGTCGGGGGTGAGGAGGTAAAAGGCGAAGAGTTCCTCGAGGCAGCGGACGGAGCGGATGCGGTCATCGAGAATGGCGGGGTGGCGGTAGATGTGGGCCTGGAGGAATTTTTTCAGTTCGGCGTTGCGCGCGCCGGCTTCGGCGCTTAGGCCGGCCAGGCGGCTGGGGGCTTTGCGAATTTCGGCGGCGGACTGCGCAGCGGATTGGGCCACGTTTTGGCCGGTGGTTTCGATGAGGTCGGTGGCCAGCAGGTCCAGGACGCGCTTGATGGCTTCGTTGAAGCGCAATTTATCGGGAGCGTCGGGATAGGCGGAGCAGACCGCGGCGTAGTGTTCGGCGAAGAGCGGAACTTCGCGGAGCAGAACGTCGAGGGAGAGCAGGCGGGCTTCGCGGGCATCGTCGAGGTCGGCGGTGTTGTAGGCGATTTCGTCGACCCAATCGATGATCTGAGCTTCGAGGGGCGGGTACAGGCCCAGATCGTATTCGGCGAGCTGGGGAAATTTATCGCCGGGGTAGTCGCGGGAATGCTTGATGATGCCCTCGCGGACTTCAAAGGTGAGATTGAGGCCGGGAAAATCCAGATAGCGCTGTTCGAACTGCTCGACGATGCGCAGGGCGTGCAGATTATGGTCGAAGAATCCGCCGTGGGCGCGCATGAGTTCATCCAGCTTTTCTTCCCCGGCGTGGCCGAAGGGCGGATGGCCGACATCATGGGCCAGGGCCAGGGCTTCGGCGAGCTCGGTATTCAAGCCGAGAGCGGCGGCGACGGTGCGGGCGATCTGGGAGACTTCGAGGGTGTGGGTGAGGCGGTTGCGAAAGTGATCGGAGAAGCGCGTGGTAAAGACCTGGGTTTTGGCTTCCAGACGGCGGAAGGCGCGGGAATGGATGATGCGGTCGCGGTCGCGGGCGTATTCGCTGCGATAAGGATGGGGCGGCTCGGAAAAACGGCGTCCCCGGGAGTTCTCCGCGTGCATCGCATAGGGAGCAAGATTCATGCAGGGCTCAAGAAACCGCAAAAGCTTGGTGCGCTGCCGGTTTTCCCATACGGAGGGCAGGCCCTCCGTAAGACGACTCAGGACTTGGGCAGCAGATCAAGTCCGCGGTCAGCCTCTTCGGCCAGCTGGGTATCGGGAAACTCGCGCTTGATGCGGGCATAGACGTCCGCGGCTTCCTTGGGATTGCTGGAGCGCAATTGGGCGGCGAGTTCGAGCAGGACCAGGCCGCGAGGAACGAAGACGGAATTCTTATCGGCGAGGTCGCGGTAGATTTTGATGGCCTCGTCGGCTTTGCCGGTGCGCCCGTAGATCTGCGCGGTCTGGTAGCGGGCCAGGGCGGCAAGTTCCTTGTCGCTGGTGCCATCGAGTTTCCTCAGGCTTTCCAGGGCTTGGTTGGTCTGGTCGAGCGCTTCATAGCTCAGCGCGGCGTAGTAGCGCGCCAGGCGGCCGGGATTGCTGTTGGGATACTTGTCGCCCACTTCGCCGAATTTCGCGGCGGCGTCCTGCATTTTTTCGGTGTCGTTGAGATAGGTGAGTTCCCCGGCATCGGCGGGCTGCCCGGGCATGCGCACCCGGGCGGCATAGGCCTTCATGGCCTCGTCCAGGGCCCCGGAAGCCTGCAGGTCACGGCGCTCGGTATAAATGCGCCAGCCGCCGGCGCCCAGGACGACGGCGGCGACGAGAGCGAGGAGAATCGCCGCGAAGGCCTTGTGGGAGACGACCGCCTCGGCCCCATGCTCGATGGATTCCCGGAACTTGTCCTGCTTCAATTCCTTGCGCGAGATATGCTCGGACACAGCTCTTAGCTCCTTCTCTGCAGTAATGAGTTTTCTATGCTAGCACAATTGCCCCTCCGCCGCTGCCGCGCACCGCTCCCCCCCGCGGCGCTTTACCCTTTCCGCACCGGGCGGGGCCCGGCCTCTCCCCGCGCGGCACGGCGGGTGCTACCATGAAGACATGAAAGCGGCTTGCGTGCACTGCGGAATGGAGCACATGCTCAACGACGCCGATCTCGGCGCGCACAACAAGGTGCAGTTCAACTGCTCGAAGTGCGGCAAGGCCACGGTGATCGAAATCCGCCGCAAGATGGACAGCACCGTGGTGATGACCCCGCTGCCGTCTTTTGCACGGGCCGAAGGCACGCATTCGAATCTGATGCAGAAGGACGATTACTCGGGGCTGAGCCTGCCGGCTGGGAAAAAGGTGCTGCTGACGGTGACCACCGGCCCGTCCAAAGGCATGGTGTATCAGTTCACCAAGCCGCGCATGATCATCGGGCGCAAAGGCGCCGACCTGGCCCTGGAAGATCCGGAGATCTCGCGGCACCACTGCATGCTGGAGGTGAAGGAAAACGCCATCAGCCTGCGCGACCTGGATTCGACCAACGGAACGTTCTACGACGAGGAGCGCACGCGGGCGGCGTTCCTGTTTGACGGGACGGAATTCCGCATCGGGTCGAGCAACATCCGGGTGAGCTTCGAGGCGCTGTAGCAGGTTGAAAAAGGTGGAATTTGTCATTCCTCGTCCCGGTGCCCTTCACCGGGACGAGGAATCTCAACTCCATGCGCTGCATATATTTACAGTTGAGATGCTTCGGCGAACCTCATCGGTTCGCCTCAGCATGACACCCGTAACTGAGTTTTTCCGCAGCCTGCTCGGCTGCTACCTTCCTGACCAATCCAGTTCCCCTGTTTTTGTGAGATACTCTCCGCGTTCCCCGTATGATTCCCATCTCCGCCTGCCTGATCACGCTCAACGAAGAACATAATCTTCCGCGGGCCCTGGCGTCTCTGCAGGGCATCGTGGAGGAGATACTCGTGGTGGATTCAGGAAGCACGGACCGCACGGTGGAGATCGCGCGCGCGGCCGGGGCCAGAGTGCTTTCGCGGGCGTGGAGCGGCTACGCGGAGCAGAAGAATTATGCGGCGGAGCAGGCCACGCACGAGTGGGTCCTCTCGCTGGATGCGGATGAGGAGCTGAGCACGGCGCTGCAAGGAGCGCTGCTGAAATGGAAGGCGGGCGAGCCCAGCGCGGTGGTGTACGAAGTTTCGCGGCGAACGTGGTATTTGGGGGCATGGATCAGGCATTCGGGGTGGTATCCGGATTATCAGCGGCGGCTGTTCCGGCGGGACGCCGCGCGCTTTGCAGGGCTGGTGCACGAATCACTGCAGCCGGCGCAGGCGAATGCGCGGGTGGGGCGGCTGGCGGGTGACCTGCTGCACTACACGGTGCGGTCATTTGCCGAGCACGAGGCCAACGTGGAGCACTACACGACGCTGGCGGCGGAGCAGTTGTACCGGGCGGGTCGGCGGAAATGGCGCGGAGCCATGCGGGTGGCGGCGCCGTGGGCGTGGTTGCGCAGCTACGTGCTGCAAGGGGGATTTCTGGACGGCGCGCGCGGTGCGATGATTGCGCGCATGGCGGCGCGGGGGGTGCGGCTGAAATTCGCCAAGCTGGGACGGCTGATTGAGCAAGGCGGGCGCGGAGCATCCGCATGAAGCCGCTGCTGGTGGACCTCGAGCGGGAATGGCGCGGGGGGCAGAATCAGGCACTGCTGCTGCTGCGCGGGCTGCACGCGCGGGGGCACGCCGCGGAGCTGCTGGCGGCGGAGGGATCGGAGCTGGGCCAGCGTGCGGCAGCATGCGGCGTGCGAGTGCATACGGTTGCGGCGCGTTTTTCCACCTTTCATGCGTACCGCAAGTTGCGGAGCCTCCTGGCCGAGCGCGTGCCGGAAGTGGTGCACGTGAACGAACCGCACGCGCTGACCGCGGCGTGGTTGGCGGGAGCCAGCCGGAAGACGGCGCTGGTGATTTCGCGGCGGGTGGGCTACCCGCTGACGAAGGGGAGACTGGCCCAGGCGCGCTACCTCGCGGCGCGGCGCATCATCGCCAATTCGCAATGGGTGGCCGCGCAGGTGGCGGGCTGCGGAATTCCGCGGGAGAAGATCAGCGTCATTTACGAGGGCACGGAGATTGCCGCGCTACCCACGGCGGAGCAGCGGAGGCAAGCGCGGACGCGCTGGGGGATCACGGACGATGCGCCGCTGCTGGGCTGCGCGGGAGTGTTTCTTGCGGACAAGGGGCAGGAATGGCTGATTCGCGCACTGGCCGCGCTGCGGCCGGAATTTCCGAATTGCCGGCTGCTGCTGGCGGGCGACGGACCGCTGCGCGGGCAACTGGAGAGTCTGGCGCAAGAATTGGGCGTGGGCGAGGCGGTGCTCTTTCCCGGCTTCGTGAAGGACGTGGAGAACGTGTATGCGGCGTTGGATATTTTTCTGCTGCCCTCGTTTTTCGAGGCGCTCAATAATTCGCTGATCGCCGCCATGGCCATAGAGATTCCCTCGATCGCTTTTGCCAAGGGGGCCCTGCCGGAAATCATCGAGCACGAACGCAGCGGGCTGCTGGTCTCCGGCCCGGACGTGGGCGAGATTCGCGGAGCGGTCGAGCGCCTGCTGAAGGAGCGGGAGCTTGCGAGGCGGCTGGGGCGGGCGGGGCGGGCGCGAGTGCAAGAGATGTTTTCCGCGGAGCGCATGGTGGAAGAGACGCTGCGGCTGTATGAGGAACTGCAAGCGGGCGGGGGCCGGGCGGGGTGAGGGCCGGAAAAGTCAAAAGCGCCGGCGGATTTCTCTCCGCACGGCGCTTCTAACGACAACTTGCGCTAGTTTCAGATTCCTTTTCCAGGCGTTCCCTCCTATCCGTCGGACGCGAAGTCCAGCTTTCTTATGATTGAACAACCCATCGCCCAGCCGGATCGAGAAACTCGACGCCAATCGCGTAGCCTTCGCCACGCAGGGATTGACAGTAGGCGACTCGAGCCTTGGAGCGAAACTTTCCCGCCGGAGCAAGAACCGTCAGGCGGTCATTCGGCGCCCAGCGGCGAACCGAAACAATTCGTGCGCCGCGCGCGCTTACGTTTTCCGTAAAGGTGCGTTCCGCGCCGGGCAATTCCGCATGGCCTTCCAGCACCACGGCCACTTCCATGGGGATGCGCGGGGCTCTGTAGGAAGGGGAATTGGTATTGGCGGCGTTCATTCCCATCCTCACAAGCACGCGGCGATGCGCGCGATGGACTGCAAATGTCCCGCGGCGGAGCGGCGATTTTTCATTCCATAGAGAGAGCGGTCGGCGGCGGCCAGAAGTTCATCGGGGGTGGCGCCGTCTTGCGGGAAGATGGCGATTCCGGCGCTGACCGAGAGGCGCGGCATTTCGCCGTCGCGCTGCAGGCGCTCGCGGATGCGCTCGACAACGCGCGTGGCAATCTCCAGGCCGGCTTCGGGCAGGACCAGGGCGAACTCGTCGCCGCCATAGCGGGCCGCGGTGTCAATCGCGCGGGAGTTCATGCGCAGCACGCTGCCGAGGCGGACCAGGGCGCGGCTTCCGGTCAGATGTCCAAACTCGTCGTTGATGGCCTTGAGGCCGTCCATATCCAGAAGGACCACGCTGAAGGGCTTTTCCGAGCGGCGGGCGCGGTCGAGTTCGGCCGGAAGAACGGAAAGAAGGCGGCGGTAATTGGCCAGGCCGGTGAGCGAATCGCAGATGGCCTGAGCCTGAGCCTGCTCAAAGAGGCGTTCCTGCTCAAGCATCGCGCCAATCAGCATCACGCCGTAGCTCAGGGTCTTGCAGGTTTCGGCCACGAAAAACGGTCCATCGAAGAAGCCGAGGGAGAAACCGGCGGAAGCATGGCTGCCGGCATTGAGCAGGGCGACAGCGAACAGAGCGTAGTCGTAGGCCCGGGCGGAGCGCCGCAGACGGCGCAGACAAAGGAAAGACGCGCCCAGGAAGAGCGCAGCGGGAATCAGCTCGACAGGATGAACGAAAAGACTGGCGGACTGCGCCGGAGCCGCAGGGGCCACCGGGGAAATGGCGCTCGCCAAGTAACCGGCAACCCCCACCAGCAGGAGCACGGCGGCAATTTCCCGGCCGGGCTGGCGTGAAGCCGGCATCCAGCGCTCGGTGGCGATGGCCACGAGGAAAAACAGGCCGAGGAGCGTTCCGCCGGCCAGCCAGCTTGCCGGTACTTGAGAAGCAATCGGGGAATCCGCCGCGATGCGTTCGGCAACGCCGAACGAGCCGGCCATTTCCAAAACACCCGCGAGGGCGAAGCCCGCGGCGATCAGCAGCGTGGTGCGGTCATGGGTGGTGCGGAAACGCATGAGGGCGTTGGCGGTATAGAAAAAGCTGAGCAGGGTGCCGCAGATATCGAGATAGAGGCAGGTCTGAGGCTGACTGGAGACCCCCAGGGACCGCGACCACAGCGCGCCACCCACCAGCAGGCTCAACAGGACGACAGAGGCCAAAAGCAGCAGGCACGAGTGCCTATCCCGGCAAGACCCGACGAAATTGGACCAACGTCGCAAGCAATCCCTCCAAACTCAAAGAAAGCCAAACAAGTCAGGGAATATGCACGTCAGTGACCTTTTTCGTCGCAAAATTTTATTTTTTTAAGTCTATAGGAAACAGTCAGTTACAGAGATGGGCGCAAATTATGGCAGAAGAAGGAGATGCAGTGAGACGCCCACATCGTTAGTGTTGAGACACAAATACGGACATCATCGCTTTTGTTATGTATCAGTTACTAGGGAATGAGGCAAGAATGGACCGAGACGGCTCAATTGTATCAGGTTGAGACAGTCTCACGATGAGATGAGCCTATGATGTAGATATTCCTTTACGCTTTCGGTGGAGGCAGTTCGCGGGCGCAGGCCTGATCCTTGAAGAGGGCCTTGTTGTGGGCGCCGTCGCAGAAAGGCTTGTTGGCGGAATGGCCGCAGCGGCAGAGACCGATGGAGGCGCGTCCGCCGAGGCCGTAAGGCTTTCCGTCGCCGTCGAGAAGCTCAAAGTCGCCCTCGATGCGGATGGGGCCGTTGTGTTTCACGATCACTTTTGTGGCGGACATTGCGCGGTACCTCCGAAAGGACGAGATCAGCGGTTTCCAGCATCCTCTGGGAACCGCCGTTCTACCATAGCCTGAGTGGGGCCGGAACTCAACCCCGCACGGCGGCTTTGCCGGCTTCGAGGCCGATTTCCTGGAGCTTGCCGGTGCGCACGTCGAAGAGGAAGCCGTGGACGTCGATATCCTTGGGCAGAAAGGGGATTTCGCGGATGAGCTGGATCTGCCGGGCCACGCTGGATTGCAAATCGGTGAAAGAGTGAAAGTGCAGGTGGGAGGCGTCCTTGCCGGTCTGCTGGGCTAGGCGGTCGCGCAGTTCCTGGTCGCGGAAGGTGAGCATGCCGCAATCGGTGTGCTGGATGACGTAGATGGTGCGGGTGCCGAGCAGTTGCGTGGAGATGATGAGCGAGCGCACGGCATCTTCGGTGATGAGTCCGCCGGCGTTGCGGATGATGTGGGCGTCGCCGGGGGAAAGGCCGAGCACCTGCTCGACGGTCAGGCGGGAATCCATGCAGGCGACGACGGCCAGCCTGCGCCCCGGAGGCAAGGGCGCATTGCCCGACTTGAATCGCTTCCCGTATTTATTATTTGCCGGCAAGGTCTTAATACTTCGGGACGGACGAGTCCACTTCATCCGACCAGGCCAGAATGCCGCCCTTGAGGTTCCAGAGTTTGCGAAAGCCGGCCTTGCTGAGGAACTCGGCGGCTTCGGCGGAGCGCTTGCCGCCCTTGCAATGGACCACGATCTCCCTGGAGGAGTCCAGCTCCTGAACGCGGCGGGGGATTTCGCCGAGGGGGATAAGGTGGCCGTTGAGATGGCAGATCTGATATTCGTGGAGTTCGCGCACGTCCAGCACAAAGAGGTCGTCGCCGCGATCGAGGCGGGCTTTCAACTCGCGCGGAGTCATCTCCGGAACCTGCGTGACCGGCGCGGGAGCCTCTTCGCCGCGAATGCCGCAGAATTCGTAGTAGTCGATGAGTTTGGTGATGGTGCGATTTTCGCCGCACATGGGGCAGGCGGGATTCTTGCGCAATTTCAGCTCGCGGAACTTCATGCCCAGGGCGTCGAAGAGCAGCAGGCGCCCGGCGAGGGAATCGCCGCTGCCCAGAATCAGCTTGATGGTCTCCATGGCCTGGATGGAGCCGACGATGCCGGGGAGAACGCCCAGGACTCCGCCTTCGGCGCAGGAGGGCACCAGGCCCGGAGGAGGCGGTTCGGGATAGAGGCAGCGGTAGCAGGGGCCGCCGGAAGCGCCGAAGATGGTGGCCTGGCCTTCGAAGCGGAAGATGGAGCCGTAAACGTTGGGCTTGCCGAGAAGCACGCAGGCGTCGTTGACCAGATAGCGTGTGGGAAAATTGTCGGTGCCGTCCACGATGACGTCGAAATCCTTGAAGAGTTCCAAGGCGTTTTCGCTGGTCAGCATGGTTTCGAAAGTTTTGATTTCGATATTGGGATTCATGTTGCGCAGGCGTTCGGCGGCGGCGGCGATCTTGGGACGGCCCACATCGCTGGTGCCGAAGGTGACCTGGCGCTGGAGGTTGGTGAAATCCACCACGTCGAAATCCATCAGGCCGAGCGTGCCGATTCCAGCGGCGGCCAGATAGAGGCCCAGCGGCGCGCCCAGACCGCCCGTGCCGATGCACAGGACGCGGGCCTGCTTAAGCTTGAGCTGCCCCTCCATGCCGACTTCCGGCATGATCAGGTGGCGGCTATAGCGCAGGATTTCTTCCTTGGAAAGTTTCGCCGAGCCGGCGCTGCCCGCCGGGGACTGAGATATGGTGGCCATGAGTGGTTCGCTTGCTCCCTCTATAATTCTAACTGGAATCAGCGCGGAATCGAAGCGGGAAGATGCGGGTCCGCGCCGCTCGCTTCGATTTTTTCGGGGAGAAAAGCCGAGCGGTCATCGGCCAGGCGCCAGGAGGCCATCTCGCCGGGAGCGCCTCTTGCGACGCTAACGATCACGTAGCTGTACCAGGGCCAGGCGTTTTCGCGGTCGTATTCGCTGGGGCGCGCGGGAGAATCCGGATGCGAATGGTACCAGCCGAGAAGTTCGCAGCGGGCCTCGCGGGCGAAGCGCTCCGCCTCGCGCACGTCCTCGGCGGCCAGCAGGAAGCGGTTGCGCGGGGAGTCCTGGCGATTGGCCAGCGGAACCACGCGCAGGACTTCGCGAGCCGCTCCCGCGCCCGGTTCGTCCGCGGCTTCCCTGCCGAGGAGAGCACCGCAGCATTCGCGCGGGTAGTCTTCCACGGCGTGGCGGGCCATCTGCTCCGCCAGTTCCCTGCCGATGCGCAGGCTGCCTGTCGCGCTCATGTGTTCGCTCCGCCTCGATTCGGGCAGCACCAGTATAGTGCCCGCGGAGGGACTTTACAGGTGCGCGCAGCCGCCGTATCCTGAAAGCACCATGTGGAACATCAACGAACGCTTCAGGAAAACGGCAATCGACAGCCTGGCCGCGCTGGGATTTTCGGTGGGCAGCACACGCGGAGTGGTGCGCGCGGAAAAGTACGGCTGCGGGGTGGAATTCCGCATCGCCTCCGACAGCCAATATCAGATTACGATTATTCCCACGGTGATGCTGCGCGGGCAGTTCACGCGGCTGTGGGACGCGGGCTACCAGAAATTTCTGCTGACCGATGACGGCCACAAGGTTCCCGCGATGGCCCACCATCTGGCCAATCTGCGCAAGTTCAACGAGGAACTGCGCACGGCGCTGGGCGTTCCCACGTATTACAACGAAAGCCTCGGCTCGGTGAGCCAGATTTCGGTCTATGACCGCGTGAAGGGCCGCCCGGGAGCGGTCCCCGACGAAACCGTCGGCGTGCACGGAACCGGCAGCGGCCACTGAGTTTCCGCCGCCCTGGCGGAATTTAGCCCGGCTCGCTCGGGAGCCGCGTCTTTCCTCTATTTCTCTCCCGCCTGTTTCCGCGCGTAGCGCAGTTCCTCCCGGTCGGAATGTCCCGCGCCCTCGCAGTTCTTCGCCAGTTGCGCATAAAATTCCTTCGCCTTGCCGCTCTCCCCGCTCAGCTCCGCCGCCCTCCCCGCCCCGTACAATCCGTTGAACCGCCCGGGCGCTTCTTTGAGCGACGCTTCATACTCCGCCAGCGCCTCCTTCGGCCGCTTCAGCTCCAGCAGCATGTCCGCCAGCATCTCCCGCGACGGCACCTCCACCTCCGCCAGTCCCCGCGCCGTCTGCTTGTCTGCCGCGGCCCGCATCTTCGCCAGCGCCTTCTCCGTATCCTTTTCCGCGAACGCCACCCACGCTTCCAGCGCCTCCGCCGGAACATCCATCTCCTCGGCCACGTAGGCCTGGCTGGACTTGCGGATCTCTTCCACCGTGGCCTGGAACTCCTCGAGCGCCTTACGGGCTCCCGCCGCGTTCCCGCTTCTCGCCGCTCCGATCCCCCGCGCGTAAATCGTGATCGTCCGCACCTCCGCGTCGGCATCCGTCACGCGCGGCAGCCCGGCCGCCTCTTTCCACTCGCGCCGCTCGAGAGCGTAACGCGCCGCGAATTGCGCCCGGCCGAAGGCCAGCATCTGGTGATCGGCCATGGCATGCGCGTGATCCTCCGGCGGCTTCATGGACATCACTTCGTCCAGAAGTTTCCTGGCCCGGGCATCCTCGCCCATCTGCAAATAGGCGTATTGCAGAAAATCCATGGCGTGAAACTGGTGCCCCGCCCCGTCCAGATGCATCGCCGCGGCTCTCTTCGTCGCCGCGATTGACGCCAGATTCGACTGCACCGCCTCCGGCCACAGCCCCAGGCGGATAAAAATGTGCGACGGCATGTGCAGCGCATGCGGCGCCGACGAGGCGATCTTTCCATAACCCCGCGCCGCCGCCAGTCCCATCGCCGCCAGTTGCGGCTTGTCGCAGCTGTGGATCAAATAGTGCGCAATTCCCGGATGCCTCGGATTTTTCCGGAAGATCTCGTTCAGGATGGGAATAGCCTTCTTCCGGTTTTCAAATGTCGCATCCTTGGGCGGCTCCGCCGCCAGCAGCGACAACGCATAAAACGCCGCCGCTTCCACATCCCCCGGATTCTCCCGGTACACTTTCTCCATTCCCTGCGAGTACGTTGTCGCCCGCGCCAAATAGTCCTTCGTGTCCGCATCCGCGTAAAACGCCGCCGCGGCCGCAATGTACCCCTTTTCCCTCTCGCTCCTGGTCCCCAGCGCCTGGGCCTTCTGTATTTCCTCCCAGCCCGTCTTCAGCGTCGCCGCGTCCGGCCGCTCCCACAATTGGTGGTAAAGGCTCATCGCCACGCCCCAATGCGCCATCGCGCACGCCGGATCTTTCTCCGCCACCGCGCGGAACTGCTTCTCCGACTCCTCGTACCAGAACGAATGCAGCAGCGCCACCCCGCGCTCAAACGGCTTCTGCACCGCGCTCGCGCACGTCACCGGAAACGTCACCGTCCCCAGCACCTCCCCATCCCCGTGCTGGTGCCCCTCGTCCGCCCCAACACTGCACACCCCCAAGAGGGACATCACGCCAAGGACCGCAATTCGCACCCTCATCGAACCCTCCCTCGAACTCCTTAGAAACTTTTCCTTCCACCGTTCTCGTTGCCCCGGCCGGGCACTGGGCATGCACTGTCAATAGCATTCAGTTATCAGTGATCAGTTTTCAGTAATAAAATAAATCTGTCCCGGAGAAGGCTTCTCTGAACTGAAAACTGACAACTGAAAACTCTCAACTTTCCGTCCCTCTCCCAATCTGCTGCTGCACATGCTTCTGAAACTCCAGCGGATTCCCCACCAGATCAAACGACTCCGGCGTTCCGCCCGTCCCCCGCACCACCACCGTCCCGTATCCCAGCATCCGCCCCATCATCGTCTCCGCCACGCTCACGCTCTCCACCCTCGTGAGCGGCATCTCGAAGGTCTTCCGTTCAAAAATTCCCGATTTCACCATGACTCGCCGGCTGGTCACCGCCAATTCCGTCGCGTTCCTCAGAATTATCCCGAAGGCGAAACACCCGCCCGCCACCAGCACCAGAAATAATCCCGTCACCGCCACCGCTTCCGTGTGCCCGCTCTTCCCCCCGATCATCGAAATCGAGCCGCCCAGCAGACCCACCGCCAGCACTCCGGCCAGCGCTCCGGCCAGCCACATCCACCGCATCACCACCCAATGCAGCCTCGTGCGGTATTCCACCTTCTCTCCCGCTATCAAATTCTCATCCACATAGCTCAAAGGGTTTCCTCCTCGACAAGACTCCACCAATTCAACCACATCAGATAACCCGGCGTCCAAATTGAATCACGCCCCGCATCCCCCGTCCGCGCCCTCGCAACCCTCCGTGAACAAAAGCGCACCGCCAAGCACCACCCGGGCGCCGGACAGTTGCTTTTCATGGATCCGGGTGACCCCTGCAAGAGGGGAACAGACGCAGAGAGGCGGAGGGAAAAATCAGGGCGGGAGAGGCACTGGAGGGCTTTGCTGGGCTGTGCGGGAGGTTCCATCTAAACCCGGAGCCTTATAAGGCAAAGGGTCCGGCACCCCTGCTGCTTTGCGGGCCGGGACTGGCGCAAATTTTATATTTTCACGGGCTCTTCGAGCTTGATTTGGTTGCGGCCGGAGCGCTTGACGGCGTAGAGGGCGTCATCGGCGGCCACCAGGAGGTCGCCGAATTTCAGGGTTTTGCGGCCGTCGAGGCCGGCGATGCCGAAGCTGGCGGTGACTTTCACGAGTTCTCCGCCGAAAGTGAATTCCAGCTCTTCGAGCTGGCGGCGCAGATTCTCCACCACGACGACGATGCCGCCGCGGGGGACGTGGGTGATCACGTGAATGAACTCGTCGCCGCCGAGGCGGCCGCAGATGTCCGCCGAGCGGGTGTTGTGCTTGAGCAGTTCCGCGTATTTCTTGAGGACCAAGTCGCCGGCAGCGTGACCGTGGCTGTCGTTGACCTGCTTGAACTGGTCGAGATCGGAGAGGACCAGCCAGAGGGGAAAGCCGTGGCGCAGGGCGCCCTGCAGCTGGCGGTCGGTCCAGATCTCGACGGCGCGGCGGTTGGGGAGGAGAGTGAGCTGGTCGGTGTGGGCGATCTGTTCGAGGACGCGGTTGCGCTGCTCCATTTCGCGGTTCATCTGGGCGATGCGGCGGCCGGCGGCAATGCGGGCGAGGAGTTCGGCGGGATCGAAGGGCTTGCTGAGATAGTCGTCGGCGCCGCTCTCGAGGCCTTCGACGACGCTGGTCTTGGCCGTCTTGCAGGTCAGCAGAATGAGATAGGTGTAGGAGCCGTGAAATTCGCGGCGGATGCGGCGGCAGAGGTCCGGCCCGGCGATGTCCGGCATGATCCAGTCGGTGATGACCAGATGGGGCAGGTGCTCGGCGTAGAGTTGCAGGGCCTGGCGGCCGTTTTCGGCGAAATGAACCGTGTAGGGCTGGCCCTTGAGGGCCGCTTCCACGGTCTGGCGCGAGGCCAGGGAATCGTCCACAACCAGAACCTGGAAATCTTTTCCAGGAAACTTCATAGCAACTCCAACTTCGGATTTAGAAACACGAGCTTTGCCAAGCGGCAAGCGAACGATCCACAGGGCGAATGAGAGGACTCTAGCATGGCAGGAGAAAGGCGATAACAGAACTAAGGTACTGGTGTTCCTGAATAGAACGGGCGTTCTAAATTATTCACTTGCTGGCTTGTAGCCCCTGACCAGTAGGGCGCCTTCGGATTTGAAGGCACGCAGTTGGGCGGCGTCGCGGAACCAGCGGCCGGTGTAGACGTCGGGCGAAGGGGAAGGGTCGGGGATGCGTTCGTGGGCCACGTCGCGGAAGCCGGAGGCGCGGAAGAGTTGGGCCCAATCATCAGCAGAAAGAAGATGAGTGGGGACGGCGTAGTGCTGGGCCCACTGATGGCAGTGGGGATTGTCGCGGTAATAGTTGATGAGCAGCCAGGCGGCGCCGTCTTCGCGGAGGACGCGGAAGATTTCGCGGAGGCCGGCGGCGGGGTCGGGCCAGTAGTAGGAAGATTCGACGGAGATGGCGTGGGAGAAGAAATTGGCGTCCCAGGGAATTTCGGCGGCATCGCCCGCGGCGAAGAGAAGATTTTCGTGATCGGGGGAAGCGCGGCGGGCGCGGCGGACCATTTCATCGGAAACGTCAATGCCGACGACGCGGCCTTCGGGGACTGCAGCCGCGAGGCGGCGGGCGAGCCAGCCGGCGCCGCAGCCGACGTCGAGGAGGTTGTCCGTAGGGGCGAGGCGCATTTTTTCGAGGACGGGCAGGGTGATGGGGAGATGGTCGCGCTCCATGCCCTCGGCGCGACCGTCTTCGGCCCAGCGGTTGAATTCTTCGCGCAGCGCTTCGTTGGGATTCAGTTCAGGCATAGAGAGATGGAATAGAGATTTCCCGGTCTAATTTCTGCAAGGGGCATGGTGACTCGGTCACTTCGCGAACATCGAGAGGTCTCTCGATTTCGCGCGCTTTTCCTGCCAAGCCAGAACGCCGCGCCGAAAAAAAATGAACAACCCGAGCGCAAGGCAAGCCAGCGACATCCAATAGATTCGCTCGCGCCAAATTCCCGTGAAAGCAGGCGAAAGAACCACTCCGGCCAGGGTGCCTCCCCCCAGCAAGCAAAGGCTTACTCCCAAACGCGTGCTGTCGGGCAGCGCGTCGGCGATCCTCATCAGAAAGTGAAGGAAATGCATAAAGCTATTGCCCGATTTTAATCAGCAGCTCCGCGAATTTCTGTTTGCGTTCGGACTGGTCGTGGCCGCTTTCGCCTTCGGCGAGCTGGGTGATGTTCATGGAGCAGAATTTGGGGCCGCACATGGAGCAGAACTTGGACTCCTTGTAGAAATCGTCGGGGAGGGATTCGTCGTGCATGGCGCGAGCCGTCTCCGGGTCCAGCGACAATTCAAACTGTTTGTTCCAGTCGAAGAGGAAGCGGGCGTAGCTCAAGGCGTCGTCGCGGTCCTGCGCGCCGGGGCGGTGGCGGGCGACGTCGGCGGCGTGGGCGGCGATTTTATAGGCGATGACGCCCTGCTTGACGTCTTCCGGATTGGGCAGGCCGAGATGCTCCTTGGGAGTGACGTAGCAAAGCATGGAAGCGCCGTGCCAGCCGATCATGGCGGCGCCGATGGCGCTGGTGATGTGGTCGTAGCCGGGGGCGATATCAATGACCAGGGGGCCGAGAGTGTAGAAGGGGGCTTCGTGGCACCACTCCATTTCCTTGTCCACCTGCTCCTTGATTTTGTCGAGGGGGACGTGGCCGGGGCCTTCGATCATCACCTGGACGTCGTGCTCCCAGGCTTTGGAGGTAAGCTGGCCGAGGACTTTGAGTTCGGCAAACTGGGCTTCGTCGCTGGCGTCGGCGATGCAGCCGGGGCGGAGGCCGTCGCCGAGGGAAAAGCTGACGTCGTGTTTCTTGAAGATTTTGCAGAGTTCGTCGAAGCGCTCGTAGAGGAAGTTCTGCTTTTTGTGATGCTCCATCCAGTGGGCCATGAGCGAGCCGCCGCGGCTGACGATGCCGGTGATGCGCTTGCGCACGAGTGGGACATGTTCGCGCAAGACGCCGGCGTGAATGGTCATGTAGTCGACGCCCTGCTCGGCCTGCTCCTCGATGACTTCGCGCATGAGGTCGAAGGTGAGGTCTTCGGGGCGGCGCACGCGGGAGAGGGCTTCATAGACGGGCACGGTGCCAACGGGAACGGGCGAGGCGGCAATGATGGCCTTGCGGATTTTGGCGATGTCGCCGCCGGTGGAAAGGTCCATGACGGTGTCCGAGCCGTAGTGCACGGCGTGGTGCAGTTTTTTCAGCTCTTCGTCCACGTGGGAGGTGGTGGAGGAATTGCCGATATTGGCGTTGATTTTGCAGCCGAAGGCGATGCCGATGCCCATGGGTTCGAGGTTGCGGTGATGGATATTGGCGGGGATGATGGCGCGGCCGCGGGCGACTTCGCTGCGCACGAGCTCGGGTTCGAGCTTTTCGCGCGTGGCCACGTAGGCCATCTCTTCAGTGATGACGCCCTGGCGCGCCAGGTGCATCTGAGACATGTTGCGGCTGCCGTTGGCGTTGGCCGCCGCCGCTTCCCGCTTTTCGATCCAGGTATCCCGCAAAGCCATAGAGCCCCCTCGTGAAGCATGAGCGAACCGCCTCCCCCTACGCGGGCGGCGGACAGAAGGAAATTATGGCATTGAGGAGGGAGGGCCGCAACCGGAGGGTTTTGCGCACTGGTTTAGGCGGTGACGACACGGACAGTTGAGATCCTTCGCTGCGCTCAGGATGACCGCGTACCGGGAAGTTTGGACTGGGGGCTAGAATTCGTCTTCGTCGTCGTTGGGCTTCAGTTCGGTGGTCTTTACGGAGAGCTTGATCTTGTGGTTCTTCACGGCGGCGAGGATGGCGCGGCGGAGTTCGGCGGGGAGGGATTCCGGGGCGAAAACGCCGGCGAGTTCGCGGGGGAAATGTTTGACGAAGAGGGCGGCCATGTGGGCGGTGCCGTAGGCCACGGGGGTGGTGAAGAAGCCGTGCTGGCGGATCTGGAAGAGCGTGGGGAAGGTGCAGTCGGCGCGGAGGAGCAGGGGTTTTTCCTTTTTTTCACCGCGCACGAGGACGGCCGCGGCGAAACGGGCGTTCTGCAGGATGCCCTTGCGGATAAGCTTGGCCACCTGGCGGGGAGTGAGCGTTTCCGGGAAATGGCGGCGGGGCATGCCGCGGGATTTCGAAAGCTTTCCTTGCTTGTGCCAGCGGCGCAGGCGATCGATTTCGTTGCCGCCGATTTTGACGTCGAGTTCGCGCATGGGGATGAAGTGAGGGAGGGTGGCGACTTCGTCCTGCGCGGCCAGGACGACGCGCGCGAGTCCCACGGGAGCGGGAAAGCGGAATTTTTCGAGTTCGGCGAAGCGTTTGCCGAAGGAAAATTTTCCGGCGCGATAGACGCGCGGGTGGGAGACGGCTTCGTCGAAGGAGACTTCGGGGGACCACTGGGAGATGGGGTCGCCGCTCTCCGAGCTTTCATAGAGGCGGATGTGCACGGCATCGACGCGGTCGAGAGAATCGGCGGCGCGTCGCACGAGCAGGTTGGTGAGGCCGGGGGCCACGCCGGCGTTGATGAGCGCGGCGCGGTTTTTATCCTGGAATTTTTTGGCGAAGCGGAGCTGTTCGGATTTGAAGGGGTGGCGGGTGAGGTGGGAGCTGAGGTCGAGATAGTGGACGCGCAGGCGCAGCGCGGCGCGCATCACGATTTCGTTGAAGACGGAAGCGGAAGCGTTGATCAGGAGCTGGCAGCCCTTGCCGGCGCGGACGATGCCGCGCAGATTGCGGGCGTTGACCTCGACCAGGGGAATTTTGGACTTTTTGCCCAGAAATCGCCTGGCCCGCTGCGGGTCGCGGTCGCCGCACCAGACGGTGTGCCCTTGCCGTTCGAGCAGTTGTGCCAGCAGGGAGCCGGTGGCCCCCGCCCCCAGGACGAAGATGCGCATGCGGAAAAAACTGTATCACATTCCAGCGCCTTGCCGACCCGGTCAGCTCCCGATTGCGCAGGGGTGGGTACGGGGGTAGAATAGGGGAGAACTCCGACCCCCGGCGCCTACAGGCGAGAAAACCTAAGGACGAGGGGGCGACGCAGAGGCGGTTTTTGCCGGGAATTTGGCGAGAACTCCGCTGCCGAGGGTTCGGGCGGAAACGCCCGGGCCTCCCGCGCTTGGAAAGGAGAGCTTCAAAGGCCGCGACCTTTGGGGCGTATCGCCCGATTCCAGGCCGGATTCGGGCGTTCGTGTTTTCAGGGGTCACGCGCGTGAGCCTGCTGCACGACAAATTCGGCCGCCAGATCACTGACCTGCGCATTTCGGTCACCGACCGCTGCAATTTCCGCTGCGTCTATTGCCGTTCCGCCGACCCGGAAAACTACCGCCCGGAAAGCGAACTGCTCTCCTGGGACGAACTGGAACGGCTGGGACGGGTCTACCACGGGCTGGGCATCCGCAAGATTCGGGTCACGGGCGGCGAGCCGTTGGTGCGCAAGGGCGTCGAGGAGTTCATCGAGAGGCTGCATGGAGTGGGCTTCGAGGATATTTCGATGACCACCAACGGGCACCTGCTGGCGGGGCGCTGCGAGCGGCTGGTGCGCGCGGGGCTGCGGCGCATCAATATCAGCCTGGATTCGCTGGACCCGGTGAAGTTCGAGCAGCTTACGCGCACGCACTCCTACGCTGACGTGATTGCGGGCATCGAAGCGGTGCAGCGCACAAGCATGGCGCCGGTGAAGGTCAACGCGGTGCTGGTGCGGGGGATCAACGACGGCGAGGTGGAGGCGTTTGCGGCCTTCGCCCGCGAGCGCGGCATCATCATGCGCTTTATCGAGTTCATGCCGCTGGACGCGGACCGCTCGTGGACGCGCGAGTCGGTGGTTCCGGCGGCGGAAGTGCACCGGCGCATTGATGCGCAATGGAAGCTGGAGGCCATCCCCAACGAGCCCAGCGAAACGGCGCGGAAATACCGCTTCGCCGACGGGGCTGCCGGGGAGATCGGGCTGATTGCTTCGGTCACGCAGCCCTTCTGCGGGCATTGCTCGCGCATCCGCATGACCGCCGACGGCAAGATTCGCACCTGCCTCTTCAGCAAGGACGAGCATGACCTGCGGCCCTTGCTGCGTGACGGCGCCTCCGACGACGACCTGGCTTTCTTCATTCGCTCCGTGGTGCACGAGAAGGAGCCGGGCCACCGCATCAACGAACCCGATTTCGCGCCGCCCGGGCGAACCATGGTTTCCATCGGCGGATAGTCCGCATTTCTCACCAGGAGGAGCGGGTGTGGGTGGGTGGAGTGGAAAAGCCCGCCCTCTGAAGAGGGCGGCTACAGAGTTCGCGCCAATTTTGCTGGTGGGAGAAAGACAGCAGTCTTAGGCGCACGGCAAAACAGGAAACCGTGCAATTGCAGGAACGGGCAGGGCAAGACCCGACTCTTGTGAGAAATGCGGATAGTGGCGGATCAAACCAAAAAGGGGCAAGATTCATCCAATGAACAGGAGCTTATTGAGGAGCTGAGACGAACCGGACCATGCCCAGCCTATTGAAAATATCGAGCGGCCCGCTGGCCGGCACGAGCCAGCCGGCTTCGCTGCGCGCGCCGGAAATCGAGCCCGGCGTGGCCTGCGATTTCGACAGCTACCTGCTGACGCCGGACACTTCGTGCAGCGAGCGCATTGCCGCGGCCAAGGCCAAACTCGGCTCCGACCTGGTGATTCTCGGGCACCATTACCAGCGCGATGAAGTCATCCAGTTCGCCGATTTTCGCGGCGATTCCCTCAAGCTTTCGCAGCAGGCGGCCGCGGCCGGGGGGCGCTACATCGTCTTCTGCGGCGTGCACTTCATGGCCGAAAGCGCGGACATCCTGCGCCAGGGCGAGCAGGTGGTGATCCTGCCGGACTTGAGCGCGGGCTGCTCGATGGCGGACATGGCCGAAATCGGGCAGGTGGAGACGTGCTGGAGGGAACTGCAGTCCCTGGGCGTGAGCGGGACCGTCCCGGTGACATACATGAACTCCACGGCGGCCATCAAGGCGTTTACGGGCGAGCAGGGCGGCGCGGTGTGCACCAGTTCGAACGCGGCCGCGGTGATGCGCTGGGCCTTCAAGCAAGGCGAGCGCGTGCTGTTCCTCCCCGACGAGCACCTCGGGCGCAACACCGCTTACAAAATGGGCATTCCCCTGGACAAAATGATCGTCTGGGATCCGCATCAGGAGTTCGGCGGGAATACGCCGGAAGCCATCCACGGCGCGAAAGTGATTCTATGGAAGGGCTATTGCTCCGTGCACCAGCGCTTCCTGCCGGAGCACATCGCCAAAGTGCGGCGGGAGCATCCTGGAATTCAGGTGATCGCGCATCCCGAATGCCGCTTTGAAGTGGTGCAGGCCGCCGACCACGTTGGGTCCACCGAGCAGATCATCAAAACGGTGAGCGCGGGCGCGCCGGGTTCGCAGTGGGCGGTGGCCACCGAAGTGCATCTGGTGCACCGGCTGAGCACGGAACTGAAGGATCGTCTGGTGATTTCGCTGGACCCCAATGTGTGCGTGTGCACGACCATGTTCCGGATCACGCCGCAGCATCTGCTGTGGGCGCTGGAGAACCTGGTGGCGGGCAAGGTGGTCAACCGCATCGAGGTGAACGAGCGCACGCGCCACTATGCGCGCGTGGCCCTGGAGCGCATGCTGGCGTTGCGCTAAACGAGAACGAAACGGAACCCCATGATGGATGACGACGACAAGGACAAGGACGCTCCGGAACAGCCGCAGCGTTTCTTCACGCTCACCGAAGCCGAGCACGCCCGCCAGGAACTTGAGCCCGTGCTGATGGAGGCCATGGAGTGCCGCCGCAAGCTCGCTCCGCTCGAAGAGGATCTCACCACCGTCGCCACGCGCATCATGATGATGGGCGGCGTCACCGTCCCGTACGAGAAGCTGGCCGGGCAGCGCCTCGAACATATCCAGATTTCCAAGATTTTCCGGGCCGCTCTGGAACGCATCGATTCCGCCGGCTGCGTGGTCAAGGACCTCGACGTGGGCCTGCTGGACTTCCCTGCCATCCTGCACAACGAGGAGGTCTACCTGTGCTGGAAGGTGGGCGAGGACCGCATCCGCTACTATCACCGGCGGGACGAAGGCTTCGGGGGACGCAAGCCCATTGACCCGCGCGATCTTGGCTCCGGCGATTTCCTGCAGTAACGAGTCTTCCATCCACAGAAGGGAAACCACTTGTCCGCTCATCCGGAAAACCGCCTGAAGGATTCCGCCAGCCCGTATCTCCGCTCCGCTTCGCACCAGCCCATTGACTGGCATGAATGGGGCGAGGCCGCACTGGACCGTGCGCGGGCCGAGGACAAGCCCATTCTGCTGGATATCGGCGCGGTGTGGTGCCACTGGTGCCACGTGATTGACCGCGAGAGCTACGAAAATCCGTCCATCGCCGCGCTGATCAACGAACATTTCATCGCCGTGAAGGTGGACCGCGACGAGCGCCCCGACGTGGACGCGCGCTATCAGGCCGCCATCAGCGCCATTTCCGGGCAGGGCGGCTGGCCGCTCACCGGATTTCTCCTGCCCGACGGCAAACCGTTTTTCGGCGGGACGTATTTTCCGCCCGAGGACGCCATGGGCCGCCCCGGCTTCCGGCGCATCCTGATGAGCGTGGCCGAGGCGTACCGGGGGAAGCGCGCGGAACTGGAAACCGCGGCGAATTCGCTGGCGGCGGCCGTGGCCCAGGCGGAAAGTTATTCCACCGCCCGCGCGGGATTCGACCCGGCAGTGGTGGATGCACAAATCGCTTCGATCGTGCAGCTCTTCGACATCAAGAACGGGGGCTTCGGGCGCTCGCCGAAATTTCCGCACACTTCGGCGATGGACCTGGTGCTGGAGCGCTACCAGCAGACGCAGGAAAAACACCTGCTGGCGCTCGCGGAAACCACGCTGGTGAAGATGGCCCGCGGCGGCGTGTACGACCAGCTGGCCGGGGGATTTCACCGCTATTCGGTGGACGAACGCTGGCTCGTGCCGCATTTCGAAAAGATGAGTTACGACAATTCCGAGCTGCTGCGTAATTATCTGCACGGCTGGCAGATCACGCGCAATCCGGTTTTACGCGAGGCCGCCGAAGGCATCATCGACTGGGTGAACGAAGTGCTCTCCGACCAGCAGAATGGCGGATTTTACGGTAGCCAGGACGCGGACGTGACGCTCGACGACGACGGCGACTATTTCACCTGGACGCAGGAGGAACTGCGCGCGGCACTTTCCGCCGAAGAAGCGCGGGTGATGGAGCTGCACTTCGACGTCGAGGCACATGGGGAGATGCACCATAATCCGGCGAAGAATGTTTTATGGATTGCGCGGGACGCGGCGGAAATCGCCGCCACGCTAGGCAAGCACGAAGCGGAGATCGAGTCCGTCATCGTTCAAGCTTCCGGAAAAATGCTGGCCGCGCGCCTGGAGCGTCCCACGCCGTTCGTGGACCAGACCATGTACACGGCCTGGAATTCGATGTTTGTCTCCGCGTATCTGGAAGCCGCGCGCGTGCTGGGCGGGCCGGCGGGGCAGCGCTGCCGCGCCTTCGCGCTCAAGAGCGCCGAGCGCATTCTGCGGGAAGCCTGGAGCGAGGCGCGCGGATTCCGCCACCGCATCGGCGGCCCGGCGCTGGATGGCTCGCTCGACGACCAGATCACCGGCGCCTTGGCCCTGCTGGATGCCTATGAGGCCACGCTCGATGCGCGCTATTTCCGCGCGGCGCAGCGCACGCTGGATTTTGCGCTGGAACGCTACGCCGACGGCGAAGGCGGGGGATTCTTCGACCGCGCTTCCGACGCGCCGCCGCTGGGCGGGCTGGACGTGCGCCGCAAACCGTTTCAGGATTCGCCCATGCCCGGCGCGAATTCCCTCGCAGTTATCG
This sequence comes from Terriglobia bacterium, assembly GCA_020072805.1. Classification (GTDB taxonomy): domain Bacteria; phylum Acidobacteriota; class Terriglobia; order Acidiferrales; family UBA7541; genus Acidiferrum. Next base: position 37,063 of record JAIQGC010000003.1, on the reverse strand, counting down.
CGCTCGTGCGCCTGCACGCCTACACCGGCGAGGAACGCTATCGGAGCTTTGCGGAAAGGACTTTGGAAACTTTTGCGGGAGTTGCCGCGCAATACGGGATGTTCGCGGCCACCTACGGCCTGGCCGCCACGCTTTTTACCCGCCACCCCATGCAGGTGGTGGTCACCGGCGCGGCCGGCGACGTGGCTGCCGATGAGTTGCTCGACGCCGTCAATGGCGTCTACCGCCTGGGCAAGAGCGTCCTGCGCCTTACTCCCGGCGCTGCGCTCGAAAATCTGGCCGGGGCGCTGCGCCTGACCCTGCCGCATCTCCTGGCGGAGAAGCCGCTGGCTATCGTGTGTGCCGGGCAGACCTGCCTGCCGCCCACGGGAGATCCCGAGCAGTTGCGCGCGCTGCTGGAAGGCGCGCCTGCGGGAGCGGCCACCGCCTGAGGCGGCGTTTTTGTTGTCAGCCGACTACTTCGCCCGCGCGAATTCAAATCTCTCCGAGAACGCTTCTTCATCTTCCGCGTGGGCCAAAGCGAATTTTCGCAGTTCCGCAGTCGTAGCAGTGACCAATAAGCCGCTATCGACAGCCAGCGTTGCGAGAGCGGACTTGCCGTCTTTGAGCTGCTTCTTGACCCAGTCGTCGCTGAGGAAATCCAGACGAAGGTTCTTTTTGTCCGCACGCACGCGGGCAAACACGTGCGATTCGACCACAGGGTAGGGATAAAAGTTGAATTTTAAGTCCTTGTCATCAGGCGCTTTGAAATCAAGAAAAAGGAAATCACCCAATTTGACCAGTCTGGCAGTGCTGGCAAGCCCAGCCTCATCCTTGCCCTTCGGGACGGGCAAGGTCACGATATAACTCAGGCCGTCTTCTGCCCGGACAATGCTCAAACTGGATTCGTTGTCTTTCACCGTTTTCTCTTCCGGATCCACTTGGCGCCATTCTCCCAGCAGCTGTTCATCAAATATCTTGTCTTCAGCAGTGTGGAGCGGATACAGGGCCATCTGCGGCTCGCAGCTCATCAATGCCGTTGCAAGTCCAAGTACGGCCAAAAAAAGAAATTTATGTTTCATCTTGTCCTCCCAGAATAGAAACCAGCCGGAAGCAGCCTGTGGGGCCTGCCGCCGGCCGGTTTGCAACTGCAATGTAACTGCCCGGCGCGGCTACTTGCGCGGGCGGGAGGCCGGGGGCACCAGCTTGTTCAGGCGGTAATAGACGACCAATTGGCCGTAGTGCTCCTGCGCGTGCGCCGAGAGCATATCGGCGAGATCGGCCACGCGGATCATGGAGTTGGCGAAGGGATGCTTCACCGCAACGGAAAGTCCGGCGTCGCCCTTGGCTTTGATGATTTCCGCGCCGTCGGCGAAGGATTTTTTCACCGCGGCCACGATGTCCGCGCGGGTTTTGTATTTATCGCGCGGCAGATCGGCTTCGGCCACTTTTTCGCCCCGCACGCTTGCCCCCAGCAGGTTGTTCACTCCGGCCACATGCAGCAGTTGTTCGGCGAAGGTGCGCACTTCCGGCGTGGGCTTGTAATCGAGTTTGTCCTCGGGGAAATCCTCGGCCATGGCGATGAGTTTGCTTCCGGCCTCGTTCCAGCGCTCCAGAACGGCTTGGGAAGCGCTGGCCGCCGGTTTGGGAGCCTCTTCCTTCTTGGCCGCTTCCTGCGCGAGCGCCGGCGCCGCCAGCAGTCCGGCCATCAACGCACCCAAAAACAGGAATCGTGTGCTCTTCATGGTTTCTTTTCTCCTTACCGTCTGAATTCAGAATCGCTTTTCCTGGTGAACCGCTCGTCCCGTAGCGGGACGATCCGAAAGCGCTGCACCTGTACTTTCGGACAGTCTCATCATACTTACGAAACAAGCGATGGCAAAGCGGTAGTTCCCAGCCTCCGCATGCTAAAATGGATTGTTCTTAAAGGGAGAAATCATTCTGATGGACTGGGGCTGGCTGCTCCTGCGCAGCGCAATTCTGATTTCTATCGTCACGCTGCTGTATCTTTCGCAGCGATTCTGGTACCGCGGACTGTGGCGGGTCACCTCGAACTGGGGCCGCACCTGGCTGCGCGTGTCCGCGCGGCTGATTTATGTGGCGGCCTTGCTGGTGGTGGTGGCCGCGGCCGCGAGCAGCATGCGCAGCAATCAGAATCATTTTCTGCGGCACTTTTCGCTGGTCTCCGGCCTGGCCGGGTTGTGGTTCGCCAGCGCGCTGTTTGCCTACGTTTCCGTCAAGTCCGTGCATGGCCTGGACCGCGGCTGGCGCTGGATGGGCCGGCGCCGCGCCCGGCAAACATCCGCCGCCCAGGCAGCGGCGCCGGTTGCGCACGGCGAACCCGCTCCCGACGTGCTGGTCAATCCCAGCCGCCGCTATCTTTTTCAAACCGCCACGGTCGCGGCCGGGGCTATGCCCTTCCTCGGCGCGGTGTATGGATTTGCCGGAGAGCGCCTGCGTTATCAGGTGCGCCGCGTGGAAGTTCCCATCACCAGCCTTCCTGCCGCGCTGGACGGCCTGCGCATCGTGCAGCTCAGCGACATTCACCTCAGCGGCTACATGACCCGCGAGAACGTCCGCCGCGCCGTGGACATGGCCAACGATCTTTCCGCGGATCTGGCCGTGGTCACCGGCGATTTCATCACCGGGGTCAACGATCCCCTGGCTGACTGCGTGGACGAACTGCGGCAGCTGCGCGCGCCTCTGGGCACGTGGGGCTGCAACGGGAATCACGAAATTTACGCGCGCGCGGAAGATTCCGCGCAGACCCTTTTCGCGCAGGCCGGCATGAAGCTGCTGCGCCAGGAAAGCAAGGAACTCACCTGGCGCGGGGCCAAGTTCAACCTGATCGGCGTGGATTACCAGCGCGAGCGTTCGCCCAAGGGACGCAAGATGCAGATGATCGAGGGGCTGGACCCGCTGGTTCGCGGGGACATGCCCAACATCCTGCTTTCGCACAATCCCAATTCCTTCCGCCGCGCCGCCGAATTGGGCATCGAGTTGACGCTATCCGGGCACACGCACGGAGGGCAGGTGCAGGTGGAAATTCTGGACCGGCGCTTCAGCCCGGCGCGTTTTATCACTGATTACATTTCCGGGCTGTTCCACCGGCCGCTGTTTGCTCCTGCCGAGCCGGGCATGGGCGAGCGCCATATTGCCCTGAATTTGCAGCCGGGAATCGCCAACCTCTACGTGAACCGCGGGCTGGGCACCGTGGGAGCGCCGGTGCGCCTGGGCGTCCCGCCGGAGATCACTCTGCTCACTCTGCGCCGTTCCGGATAACGGCTTCGCCCCGCGGGCGCGCCGCCCATTCGTGTTTTACAGGACTGCCGCTGCTTAAGGAGAACTCCATGAAATCGCTGCGCTGCTGGATCATTATTTTCGCTTTGCTTGCGGGCATTCCCGTTGCCGCACAGACCACCGCCAAACCCGCCAAGAAGAAAAAGTTCAAGAATCCGCTCTCCACACTGCTCACCCCCGCGCTCACCGACGACAAAATTGTCGCTGGCTTGAAGGAAGCCTTGCAGGTGGGCACGGAGAACGCGGTAAAACTGACCGGGCGCGAGGACGGCTACTTCGGTAATCCAGACATCAAGATTCCTCTGCCCAAGAATTTGCAGAAACTTGAAAACGGACTGCGCCTGGCGGGATTCGGCCCCAAGGTCGAGGAGTTCGTCCTAAGCATGAACCGCGCGGCGGAGCAGGCCGCGCCGGAAGCGCGCAAGATTTTCATTGACGCAATCCTGGCCATGACCTTTGAAGACGCGCGCAAGCTGCTCAAGGGCGGGGACACATCCATCACCGAATATTTTCAGGACAAGACCACGCCAGCGCTGACCGCGGCGTTCACTCCCATCGTCGAGGACGCGCTGCAGAAGCACGAAGTCACGCGCAAGTACGATGCGCTGACCGGAAAAGCGCGCACCATTCCGTTTCTGAAGGCGCAGACGGTGGACATCAAGGAATACGTGGTGACGCAGGCGCTCAACGGGCTTTTCTTCATGCTCAGCGAGGAAGAACGCAAGATTCGCAAGGACCCCGCGGCGCAGGTCACCAGCCTGCTGAAGGAAGTCTTCGGCAAGCAGTGAGTAAGCTGGCCGGCGGCGGGCCGTCCGCTCGCCGCCGGGTTGATATAAGCATTTTGAACTTTGTACTATAACCTCAATAGACAGTATCTGTAGATATGTGATATAACAACACTGGCAGTTTAGACGGCACTGGGCGTCCGCCCCCTTCCTTACGGGCACTCACAAAGCCCTAACCCCATGGGAATTCCCACTTGTCCCATGTCGCAGGCACAACCGCGGCCACGCAACAATTCGAGGAACAGCAACCGCAATGCAGTGCGGCGAAACCAGCGGATTGGAGCAGAGATCGCGCATGCATCAGGGTCCGGGCAAATGAGCATGCAAGCTGACGCTCAGAGAGAAGGCCTGACGAAATGACATCCTCCACAGCGCCAAACTCCACCGAGTTCGAACGGCTCAGAGAACTGCTGAGTCAAGAGCACCAGTCACGCCTGGAGACGGAGACTCTCGCGGAAGGATTGCGGCACAGCCTGCAGGAGGCGCAAAAAGAAGCCCATCTGATACAAGAGATTGCATTGGCAGCCAACGAGCAATCTTCGCCCGAGAACGCGCTGCACTTCGCCCTCGTTCGCGTGTGCGCGTACACGGGATGGATGGCGGGACGGCTCTATTTCTGCAGGGACGGCGAAGCCTCGAAAACACCCGTCCCGGCAGCCGTCTGGCATGTCTCCGAGCCTGCCTTAGAGGATCGCCTGGGCCTGCTCTTCGCGCAGACTTCCCTTCTCCTGAAAAGCGAACTGCCAAAACGCGTACTCGCCAGCGGAGAACCGGCGTGGATCAGCAACATCGCGCAGGTGGAAGACTGCGCCGGAACGGCCGCAGTGCGGGAGTGCGGAGTGCAATCTGTTCTGGCTTTCCCGGTGCTGGCGGGGAAAGACATTGCCGCGGTGCTGGAGTTCTTCTCGCGGGAGCCCGTGGAACCGGATGCGCCGTTGTTGCGGGTCATGCGGCTGCTGGGCATTCAATTGGGGCGCGTCCTGGAACGCAGGCGTTACCAGGACAAACTGTTCTACGATGCCTTCCATGACCCGCTCACTCAACTGCCGAATCGCGCGCTGTTTCTGGAGCGGCTGACTCAGTGCGCCGCGCGCGCCCTGCGCCATCCAGACCACATGTTCGCGGTCCTGACCCTGAACATCGATTGCTTCAGGATCGTGAATGACAGCCTGGGGGATGATTCCGGGGACCGGCTGATTGTGGCGATTGCCGAGCGGCTGCGCCGCTCGGTCCGCAGCGAGGATATGGTCGCCCGTCCGGCAAACGACGGCACGCCACCACGGCAAGAGGACGGGCACCTGCTGGCCCAGATGCACGGCGACGAGTTCGCCATCCTGCTGGAAGACCTCCGCGATTCCAGTGACAGCTTGCGGGTGGCCGAGCGGACCCAGCGAATCCTTACGCCCCCTTTCCGGATCAACGGCCAGGAGGTGTTCATCACGGCCAGTATCGGAATAGCGATCAGCACCAGCGGCTACAGCGCGGCGGAAGATCTGCTGCGCAGTGCGCGCACGGCCTTGCACCGGGCCAAAGCTCGAGGCAAGGCGCGCTACGAAATCTTTGATGCGGCCATGCATGCCAGTTCGGCGGCCCGCATGGAGCTGGAGGCCGAGCTGCATCGTGCCGTTCTCCGCGAACAATTCCGCGTCCACTATCAGCCCATTTTCTCCCTGCAGGATGGCCGCGCCACCGGCTTCGAGGCATTGGTGCGCTGGCAGCGGCCGGGAGCGGGACTGCTCCTGCCGGCGGAGTTTCTCGCGGTGGCGGAGGAAACGGGACTGCTGGTCCTGATCGGGAAATGGGTGCTGCGGGAGGCGTGCCGGCAAATGCGCGCCTGGAATCTGCAATTCCCTTCCACTTATTCGCTGACCATGGCCGTGAACCTCTCGGCCAGGGAATTTTCACAGCGGGATCTGGCGGCGCAGGTGCGCGGAATTCTGCATGAGACGAGCCTTGTTCCGCGCGCTTTAAAACTGGAGATCACCGAAAGCGTCCTCATGGCGGACGCGGAAAAGACCTGCGGAGTTTTCGCCGAACTCAAAGCCCTCGGAATTTCCCTGAGCATCGACGATTTCGGCACGGGATATTCGTCCCTGGGTTACTTGCGGCGATTTCCGCTGGACACACTCAAGATTGACCGATCCTTCATCTCCACCGTGGAACACGACAAAGCAAGCCGTCAGATCGTGGAGATGATCGTGAACCTGGGACGCACCCTGGGGATGGAAGTCGTGGCGGAAGGCCTGGAAACCGCCGGGCAAGTGGACTACCTCAAAACACTGGGTTGCGATTATGCCCAGGGATACTTTTTCTCCCCGCCCCTGGACGCGGGGGCGGCGGTGCAAAAAGCGCTTGCGCACTTGCCGGCGGCCTAGCGCCGAACGATCAGAATAACCTGGCGGTCTTTGGAGCTGCGGGAATTATCCCTGCTGACTTTTCACCTGGTGCGTTCAGCAGCATCGCGAGGGACGGGAGTAGCGGCGCTGCAGGTGTTCGACGTAGAAGTCGCTGCGCGAGAGCGGCGCTGCGCCGGGCCGGGTTCCGGCGATGAGCAGGTAGCGGTCGTAGGCGGCGTCGCCGGACCATTCGCGCAGGGACTGCCAGGCGGCGCCCGCCAGGCGGGAAATCGCCACAATCGAAACTCGGAACACGAAATGCGAAGAGGGATTCCTCTGCATGCCGGTCGGCAGCTTTTCCGCGCGGCGCATCAGTCGCCATCCGCCCATTGCGTGGCCACGTAGGGAGATTCGTGCAGGAGCGGCTCACGGCGGTGCACGATCAGCGCGTACCAGTGGCGCAGGGCGTCCGCCAGCAGCGCCAGAATCATCAGCGCCAGGACGGCGGTAACGGTTGCGTCCAGCCGCTGGTTGAAGATCAGCCGCTGCGTTTGCGCGATTTTTGCGGCGGGGACCGCGCCGGAAGCGATCTGCGCGGCCAGGGAGGAGGCGTAGGAGAGAAAGCCGAGCCGCGGATCGGCGCTGAAGATCTTCTGCCAGGCCGCCGTCATGGTGACGGCCACCAGCGCCGCCATGGGCGCCAGCGTGACCCACAGCCAGCGCCAGCGGCCCATCTTCATCAGGATGGTGGTGGCCACGACCAGGGCCACCGCCGCCAGTAACTGGTTGGCGATGCCAAACAACGGCCAGAGCGAGTTGATTCCGCCGAGCGGGTCCAGCACGCCCTGATAGAGAAAATAGCCCCACAGGCCGACGATCAGCCCGCTCGAGAGCAGAATCCCGGGCATCCATCCGGTGCGCCCGAAGGGCTTCCAGAAATGGCCGCTCAAATCCTGAATCATGAAGCGGCCCACGCGCGTCCCGGCGTCCAGCACGGTGAGAATGAAAAGCGCTTCGAACATGATGGCGAAGTGATACCAGATGCTCATCAGGCGGGGGCCGCCAATGGTGCTGGAGAAAATCTGGGCCATGCCCACGGCCAGCGAAGGTGCGCCGCCGGCGCGGTTGAGCAGGGTCTGCTCGCCCACCGAGCGGGCCAGTTCGTGCATTGTCCCTGGGAGCAGCGGAAAGCCCCACGCGGTGATGGTGACGGAGGCGGCTTCGGCCGTCGAGCCAACGATGGCGGCGGGGCTATTGATGGCGAAATAGACGCCCGGCGGCATGGAGCAGGCGGCCACCATGGCCATAACTCCGACGAAGGACTCCATCAGCATGGCGCCGTAGCCGATGAGCCGCGCATGGCCTTCGCGCAGAATCATTTTCGGAGTGGTGCCACTGGAAACCAGGGAATGAAATCCGCTGACCGCTCCGCAGGCAATGGTGATGAAGCAGAAGGGGAAGATTTTTCCGGCAAAGACCGGGCCGGTGCCGTCAATGAAGCGCGTGAGCGCGGGCATCTGTACATCCGGGCGAACCAGCAGGATTCCTCCGGCCAGGGCCAGGATTGCGCCGACCTTGATGAACGCGCTGAGGTAGTCCCGCGGAGCCAGCAACAGCCACACGGGCAGCGCCGAGGCCGCAAAACCATACACGATGATGGCCCCGGCCAGCGTAGTGCCGCCGAGACTGAACACGCGGGCCCAGGAAGGCGAATCGGCCACCCACTGCCCCGCGACGACCACGAACAGCACCAGCGCGAAGCCGAACAGGGACGCTTCCAGCACGCGGCCGACGCGCCAGTAACGCAAATAAATGCCCATGAGCAGCGCAATGGGAATGGTCATGGCCAGGGTGAACGTGGCCCACGGTGACGATTTCAGGGCGTTGACCACCACCAGCGCGATCACCGCCAGCAGAATCACCATGATGGCCAGAATGGCCAGTTGCGCCAGGAAGCCGCCCCAGCGCCCGACCTCCTCTCGGGCCATCTGCCCCAGCGATTTTCCGTCGCGGCGGATGGAGCAGAATAGGATGACGAAGTCCTGCACGCAGCCGCCCAGCACCGAACCGGCGATGAGCCAGAGCGTGCCGGGGAGGTAGCCAAACTGCGCGGCCAGCGTGGGACCGACGAGCGGGCCCGGACCGGCGATGGCGGCGAAATGATGACCCAGGAGAACCCACTTGTTGGTGGGAACGAAGTCGCGCCCATCGTCGAAGCGTTCGGCGGGCGTGGCGCGCGAGTCATCCAGCGCCAGAATGTGCGCGGCGATAAACGCGGAATAGAAGCGGTAGGCCACCAGGTAGCAGCAGCCGGCCGCGAGAACGAACCACGTGGCGTTGATGCGCTCACCGCGATGCAGGGCAATGGCGCCGAGCGCGGCGGCTCCGGCAACCGAAATCACGAACCAGAGAACAATCGAAAGGAGCCGCTTCATTTTGCGGCGCTGACGCTGGCGCGCATGAATTGCGCGACATCCTGTTTGAGCTTCTGCAGCGACGGCATGTGCACGTAGACCATGTGCCCGGCTTCATAGTACGCGCCGGAAAGATTGCCGCGCAGACTGGGGTCCAGCCCGAGATGATCGAAGGTGTAATCCGCGGCGAAGAAGGGCGTGGCCAGGTCGTAATAGCCCTTGGCCACGAAGACGTGCAGATAGGGGTTGAGGGTCATCGCGGTGTGCAGCGTTTCCGCCACGTTGACGTAGCGGTTTTCGTAGGGCGCAAAGCTCCACGGCTGCACGCGCCCGGTGAGGATTTCATACGGCAGATCGCTTTCGAATTTCAGCTCGCCGCGCACGTAATCGTTGAAGACGCCGGCATACGGCCCGAGAATCGCCGCGTAGCTGGGGTCGGAAGCGGCGTAACTGTCCGGATTCTGCAGCACGGGGCCGGTGAAGCGCCCGTCCAGCCGCCCGGCGATGCGCCGGTCGGCGCGCAGCAGTTCGCGGGTGAAGTCCGAGATGCGGATGCGCTCGCTTTTCTCCTCGATGAACTGCGCGGTCAGGCCGGTGAGCCGCGCCAGCTCGCGGGTGATCTCCGCGCGGCGCGCATCGGGCAGGCGGTCGCCCGCCATGAGCGCGTCCAAATAGTCGTGGGCGGCAAACTGCTTAGACTCCGCCAGGGCCTTCTGCAAGTCCCCTTGAAGGTCCGCTGGCAGGCGCTTGTGATACCAGGCAATCGCCGTGTAGGTCGGCAGATAGAGAACGTAGGGCAGGTCATTGCCGGGATCGAACTCCGCCGTTTCGAAGTTCAGAATCGAGGAGATCAGCACAATGCCGTTCAGATACATCCCGTGACGGCTCTGCAGGTAGCCGGAAAGCCCCGCGGCGCGCGTCGTTCCGTAGCTTTCCCCGGCGAGAAATTTCGGCGAGGCCCAGCGTTTATTGCGCGTGGTGTAAAGCCGGATGAAATCGCCCACCGACTGCACATCCTCTTCAATGCCGTGAAACTGCTTGGGAGCCTCGCCGGGAACAGCGCGGCTGTAGCCCGTCGAGACGGGATCGATGAAGATGAGATCGGTGACGTCCAGGAGCGAGGACTCGTTGTCCACCAGCTTGTACGGCGGCGGGAGCAGCGCCCCGGCGTCGCCCATTTGCACGCGGCGCGGGCCGAAGGCCCCAAGATGCAGCCACACCGACGAAGAGCCCGGCCCGCCGTTAAAGGTGAAGGTGATGGGCCGCTGAGCGGGGTCGGCCACGTCGTCGCGGGTGTAGGCGATGTAGAAGACGCTGGCCTTGGGCGTGCCGTCCTCCAGCTTGAGCAGCAGCGTGCCGGTGGTCGCGGTGTATTTGATCTCCTGGCCGCCGATGCGCATGCTGTGCTTGGTGGAAACGGATTTTTCCTCCGGCGCCGGCGGGGTCTTCTTTTCCTCTTTGGGCTTATCCGCTGGCGGTGGAGCGCCCTGCGGCGGCTGGGCCAATGCGGCCGCTCCGGCCAAGCCGAAGACCATCACGAAAAAGATGCTGCGAAGCATGCGTGCCATGGGTTCACTCTCTCCAGACCGAGGATGTCCTGCCGGACGGCTCGTCCGCGTGTACGGAAAGCTACGGCGGAAATCGTATGCGACTCCGCGCCCAGCGTCAATCACAAGGATGCCACGGTGACGGGCATGCGCAACACGCGCAGATGACGTCTTGCGCGGCGATGGCGGCACGGTAGAATCTTTGTAGCCCGATTCCAGACCTGCCAGCGGGAGGACGTCATGCCAGCCCAGCGGATTCGCCGCGCCATTGCCCGTATTGTCTGCACCGCCCTGCTGCTTTCCTCCGCGGCGGCGCGAGCGCAACAGAAGCCTCCCCAGCAGGAGGGATTGCCGCATCCCAAAACCCTCGAAGAGCTGCAGAATGCGTTCAAAAACGTCATCGAAAAAAATCACGTGCCCGGAGCGGGCGTGGCCCTCATCGCGCGCGGCGAACTGCTCTGGTGCGGGGGAATCGGCAAGGCCGACCTGGCCAGCGGGCACGATGTCACCTGCCACACCGAATTCCGCGCTGGCTCCGTCAGCAAGACTTTTGTGGCCCTGGGCCTGATGAAGCTTGCCGAGCAAGGCCGCCTGAATCTCTACGCCCGGCTGCAGGACGTGGCCCCCGAACTGCCTCTCGAAAATCGCTGGGGGGAAACCCATCCGGTGCGCATCGTCAACCTGCTGGAACACACCGCCGGGTTTGACGACATGCGCTTCAGCGAAATCTATAACCGCAATGACCCGCCGGATTTTCCCCTGCTCGATGTTTTCCGGCGCTTTCCCGGGCCGCAGAAGACGCGCTGGGCTCCAGGAACGCGCTTCTCCTATTCCAATCCGGGTTACGGAGCGGCCGGCTACGTCATCGAGAAAATCACCGGGCAGCCCTTCGACGCCTACATTCAAAAAGAAATACTCGAACCCATCGGGATCACCCATGGAGATTTCCGCCTGGGCGACGGCAACCGCGGCCTGCTCGCACAGGGCTACGAACACAATCCGCCCGTGCCGGCGCCCTATAAGAACATTTATTTGCGCCCGGCGGGAGACCTGAAAGCTTCGCCGGAAGAACTGGCCAAGCTGGTGCAATTTTTTCTACGCCGCGGAATCGCCGGGACCACTCCTCTGCTCAAGCCGGAGAGTATCGGGCGGATGGAATATCCGGAAACTCCGTCCTCGGCGCGCCACGGACTGCGCCTGGGCTACGGCCTGGGCAACTACACGGCGGCCGAGGGCGGCGTGGTCACCCACGGACACGACGGCGGCATTGACGGATTCATTTCCACCTACCGCTACATGCCGGAACAGAACTGGGGCTATGTCATCCTGCTGAACAGCGCCGCATCGCCGCAGACCCTCCGCGAGATGAACCGCCTGGCCATCGATTTTCTATCCAAGGATTTTCCCAAGCCGCAGCAGCCGCTGGCCGAAGTTCCCGCGGAAGAACTGCGCAAGCTGGAAGGCTATTACACGCCGGCCGCTCCGCGCATGCAGCTTCTCGCGTTCCTGGGAACGCTCGCCGGCGGCGTGCAGGTGCGCCTGGAAAACGGGCGTCTGGTGCGCAAGAAAATCTTCGGCGGAAAGAAAGAAACGCTCCTGCCCCTGGGAAACGGGCTTTTCCGCGGCGAAACCGAGCCGGAAGCGACCAGCGTTTTTTTTACCGATGAAAACGGAAAGATCGTCTCTGCTGACGCGGGCATTTCAGGATTGAGTTATGCGCAGCGCGGCGATATTTCCGGGCTTTACACAACACTGGCCCTCCTGGCCGTCTGTGCCGCGCTGCTGGCCAGTTCGCTGCTCTTCGCGCTGGTGTGGGCCCCGCTCTGGGCGCTCGGGAAGATGAAAGAAGCGCGCCACCTGCGCGTGCGCGCCGTACCCATCGCCGCGATCCTCGCGCTAGCTGCCGCCTTCGCGGCCGGGGCCATGGCCATGCCCACAATCGGGGAACTGGATTCCTGGTCACTGCTGGTCTGCGCCGGGACGCTGCTCTTCGCGCTTCTCTCGTTCTACGGGCTGTGGCTGGCGCTGCGCGTGCCGCGCGAGGAGATGCATCCCGCCGTGCGCATTCACTCGCTGCTGGTCTCCGGGGCCTGCTGCGCCCTCACGCTCCTGCTGTCCTCCTGGGGACTCATCGGCCTGCGCCTGTGGGCTTCCTGACGCCGCCAGATTGGCTCTTGCCGCGCGCGCCCGCTCCGGCGTAGGCTGCGTCCATGAGCGACTACACTCCCACCGAGCGCACCAAAATCCGGCGCAAGCCCAATCGCGCCGTTTATGACGAAGCCGCGATTCACGCCATTCTCGACGAAGCCTTTGTCTGCCAGATCGGCTTCGCGATGGAAGGCCAGCCCTACGTCATCCCCACCAACTATGTGCGCGTGGGCAAGCGCCTGTTTCTCCACGGCTCGGCCGCCAGCCGCATGTTTCGCGCGCTGGCCGCCGGCACGCCGCTGTGCCTCAGCGTGATGCTAATTGACGGCCTGGTGCTCGCGCCCACGGCCACCGGCCACTCCATCAATTACCGCTCCGTGATGGTCCTGGGCAAAGCCCAACCCATCGAAGACGCGCAGGAAAAATTCGCGGCCATGCGCGCTTTCGTCGAGCGGGTGATTCCCGGGCGCTGGCCCGGCGTGCGCCCGCCCAGCGAGCAGGAGCTGAAGGCCACGATGGTCCTGGCGGTGCCGCTGAACGAACTCTCCGCCAAGGTGCGCACCGGCCCGCCGATTGACGACGAAGCTGAGTATGCCCGCGACGTATGGACCGGCGTGCTCCCGCTGAAATTGACGCCCGGCGCGCCGCTACCCGACCCGCGCGGCAAGGTTTCCATACCAGTGCCGGAGTACGTGCGCAACTATTCCCGCTGAGGCAGAAAGAGGCAGTCCGCCCAACGGCGCGCACGCGGCTTACCTGCAGGGGTGCCGCTTCTCAATGTTCTTTTGTGCTGGGGATGGACTGGAAAGCGAAGCCTAGTTCACGCCGCAGCGCCCGCCGCCGCAGCATCCGCCGCTACTGGGCGGGGTGCAGGCAATGGCGTTGGCGCGGTCCGCGGCGGCCTTGCCGGCGCCGGTATTGGCGCTGAAGACGGACAACTGCATGGTATTCTTCTTGCCCGCGCACTTGGGGCAGGCAATCTCCTCGGACTTTTTCAACACCAGCTTTTCAAATTGCGTCCCGCAGTCGTCGCAGGCGTATTCATAAATCGGCATGGTCCCTGCCTCTCTTCCACTCTATCAATTCTATCATTCGCGCCCCGCGGCAGCGAAGCGCTCAAAAAAGCGGCTGCCCCGGTGAAAACCCGGGGCAGCCGGAATCATTTCCCGTAAGCGGTTAAACAGTTTGCTTAGTCGCCCGCGACAGGTTCGGCGGCCGGTTCGCTCTTCTTCTTGGCTCCGCCGTTGGCCTTGCTGAAGTCCGCCGGAACGGCCTTGGCGAAGTCGCTGACGTTGCCGATCTGCACCACCGTCGGCTGGGGCTTCTTGAGCACCAGTTCCTCGTAGATGGCGCGGACCTTGGCCTGCTCTTCGTAGGCCTTCTTACGGCGCTGGCGCTCTTCCTCGGCCGCGGTCACCGGGATGTCGTGCTCGACGTGGCGCACGCGCGCGGCATCGTCGGCGTCGATCTTGAGCGAATGCTCGTAGGTGGCCAGGTCCACGTTCTTGCCCTTGGCGTAGATCTCGTGCTTGCCGTGTTCTTTGTACCATTGGGCCACGGTCGCGTTCTTGTGCATGTTTTCGATGATCTGCCGCCAGCCGATGCCCGTATTGTAGGCGCAGAAGGAGATCTCGCCCTGCTGCGTCGCGTAGGGGATGATGCACATCTCTGTGCGGCGGAAATCGTAGTTGAAAAGATCCTGAAACCACATTCCCGCGATGAACAGGAAGTTCCAGGGGTCGCTCTGGCGGCGCTTCATGGCGTCTTCGTAGGTGCGCTCGGGCGAGGTGCGTCCGTACTTCACGTCGGACTTCTTGGTCAGCGCCCAGGTCTTGTCGAATTTCTTGAACAGGTCCATGAGGGTCAAGCCCTTGGGTCCCTGGAAAGGCTTGTAGTTCTTGAGCAGGGCCATGGCCATCATGAAGTTGGAGAAGTTCTTGCCGCGGGCCGCGTCGGTGATGGCGGTGACGTCCCGAACCAGTTGCTGGGCGTCCAGGAAGCGCGGCACCGGGGCCCACTCCTTGGTCTCCTTGTTGATCATCAGCGCCGTGCCCACGCCGCAATTGGGGTGGCAGCCGCAGGAGAGCGAACCCCACTGCGATTCCGTGCCCTTGACCATGTCGGCAAAGCCCGCAAACGTGCTGATGAAGGAGATGGGGAACCAGTCGCGGGTGGGCTCGACCTTGCCCACCTGCTTGCTCACGTCGCTGGCCAGATGCGAAAGCGTGTAACGCTGGCGCAGCCGCCGCTCCGGGGTGATCTCCTCGTCGCGGCCGGTGAAGGAAACCGGCTGGAAGCTCACGAAAGCGATCTTCTTGGGGTTTTCCATGGCGAACTTCACGATCGAGCCCACCTGATCGTTGTTCACGTTGTTGACGATGGTCACCACCAGCACGATCTCGATGCCCGCTTCGTGCATGTTTTCGATGGCGCGCAGTTTCACGTCAAACAGGTTGCCCACCTGGCGGTGGCTGTTGGCGTCATTGCCGATGCCGTCGAACTGCAAGTAGGCGTAGCGCATGCCCGCCTCGAAGGCTTTTTTGCAGAACTCCTTGCTCTTGGCGAATTCGATTCCGTTGGTGGCCGCCTGCACCGAGTTGTAGCCCACCTTGCGCGCATAGGCCACCGCGTCCAGGAAGTACGGGCTCATGGTCGGCTCGCCGCCGGAGAACTGCACGGACATCTGCCGCCGCGGCTTGATCTTCAGCGCGTTGTCCAGCACTTCCTGGACTTCCTCCCAGGACAGTTCGTGCACGTAGCCGACCTGGTTGGCGTCCATGAAGCAGGGGTCGCACATCATGTTGCAGCGGTTGGTCAGGTCCACGGTGAGCACCGAGCCGCGGCCGTAGAGGACGTTGCTCGAGCCATGCTTGTGCAGACCTTCGTCGTTGTGCGCGGGAATGTCCCGGCAGGGGAACTGCTTTTCAATCCATCCCAGGAATTTCGAATCATAGGCCATCAGGTCTTCGTAGTGGCCGTGCTGCGGGCAGTCCTTGACCATCCACACCTGGCCGTCGCGCTCGATGATCTGCGCCTTGATCTCCCCGACCTTCTCGTGCATCAGGTCGCGCCAGTCCTTCTTCCCTTCGATAATGTCCTGCCGCGCTTCGCGCACGCAGTCCGGGCAGAGCGAGTCCGTCTGCCGGGGGAACCCCAGCGTCGGCTTGGTCTTCTCCCAGGACTTCAGCAGCGGCTTATCCGACCACTGCGGAGTGACCGACGGATTGGGATTGCGCTTATTGAAATACTGGAAGGTGTTAAAGGTGATCCCGGCGGCCTTGCAGATGAGCGTGTCCGCGACCCGCATCAGATTCACTGTGATATTCGACATAACTGCTGCCCCTCGCTTTCGAAAATTCTTTTCTCCGCTTGCGCCCCATGCGCCTAAAATCCCGGAAGAAATTCCCCACCAACCCGGTGCGATCCCCCCGCGCATGATGCAATGTCAAACTCTATCACGCACGTTCAGAGACCCACTGCGGGTTCTTGGACGGCTGTAGCGTGACAGCTAACCCCTATTAAATCCAGAGAGTTACGGCGAATGGGGGATTTCGAGGGTCGAACGGCGATTGGCTGCAGCGAACGGGCCATCTCCCGGTGTACTCCCGGGCAGTACCCGCGGAACCTTGGTCCTGGCCCTGAGCTTCCAGCAGCCTGCTATTCGTTCAGCACGGGGCGGAGAACGGCCATGATAAAGTGCGCGAAGGCTCCGGCGCCCTCATCGAGCTGCAGCCAGCGCACCACGCAGTGCTCGCTGACGTACTTGCCCGCGCGCGCTTCCGGAATGCCCAGGTGTTTGGCCAGCCCCGACTTCAGCGAAATCCCCTCGCGGCGGGCCGCCCCCGAACGCACCAGATTGCCGATGCCGATGCGCAGCGTGGCGCAGGATTCCGCGTAGTAATACGTGGTCTGGTCCGCATCGGTAACGATGAAGACACCGGGGCCAGCCGGAGCGTGATCGGCCTGTTCCAGGGGCACCGGCGCCGCGGCCAGCAGCCGGCGCAGTTGCATTTCCAGGCGCGCCAGGCGCGAGGACAGGGCGGGGTCGCCCGAGCGCGCGCGAACTCCGGGGCCGGTCGATTCCGCGCTGGCCAGCGGCGCCAATTCATGCGCCAGCAGGCGCACCGGAGGCGGCGCCAGCCGGATTTCCGGGGGAATTTCCGCTACTCGCGATTCCACCGCAGCCGCGGGCGTTTCCATCGCCGCACCCAGCGCCGGGGTTTCCCTCTTTCCGCGCCGGTGCTTTCTTCCTCCGCGCCGGCCGCGCCTCCGCTTCCTGATTCCTCCGGGTAACGCGGAATCCACCGGCGGCCCGGCGACTGCTTCGCCGGCGGGTTCGCCGGATTCATTCGCTTCTTGTTCCGGCAATGCTTCAGACTCCATAGCAGACTCTCCCTCGGCGCTTCCCAGCGGTTCTTCCGCAACGTCTCCGGCTTCCACCGGTCCCGCCGCAGGCATCGTCGCAGGCACGCCCGCGAGCCGCGCCGCGGCTTCTTCCGCCTTCTTTTTCCAATCGGACCGGCGGAAATGCTCGGAGGCGGCTGCATACCAGCGAACGGCATCCGGAGCATTGCCTCCGGCTTCAAAATAACGGGCCAGCTCAAAAGCAGCCATGGCGTCTCGGGTCTTCTCGAAGAGTTTTTCCAGCTGACCGGCGGGGTCCGCGCTGGTGCGGGCCCTGCGGATGCGTGCCTGGATTTGCTTCCAATCGGCCATGGTGCTTGCATTGTATCAGCGCAAAGCCTCTGAGGCCAGAAACATACAAGGCACAATCGGCCCATAGTCCTATTGACTCACCTGAACTCGCTCAGTATGCTAGCTCCATGTCGCCCTTCTTCTGGAGGTTTGTGTCGGTGAGCACGCGCAAGCCCCTGGCACTGCTCCTGGCCAGCTGCCTCCTTCTGACGCCGGCGTTTGGCAGTTCCAAGCCACAAGCCGGAGTCATCGTCGCCGCGCAGAAAGCCGCTTTGCGCAACGCTTCCGCGACCGCCGGAACCACCGTCTTCCACGACGATGCGATCAGCACCGATGCGCAGGGCCAGGTGCAGATCCGCGCCGGCGCCGCGCGCTTCTACCTCGGTGAATCCAGCGGGGCCACTCTGCACAATGAAGCCGGAATGCCTTCGGCAACCCTTTCGCGGGGAACCGCAATCTTCGCCACATCCAAATCCAATGAGTTTGAATTGATTGCCAGTTCCGCCAGGATTCGCGCACAGGGCGACACGTACACCGTCGCTCAGGTAGCCTTCGATGGCCCGCACGCTTTGCTGATTACCAGCCGGCGGGGCGCCCTCACCGTCACGCTGGGCGAAGAAACCGAGATTCTGCCGGAAGCCGCTTCCTACCGTGTCCTGCTCGAACCCATGGCCGAACCGGAACCCGCTCCCGTCCCGCAGGGGCCCCGTGGCGCCGGCACCGGTCCGCACAGGCTTCCCCGCAGGGCGGCCCGTGACCGCATGCACATTATTCCCGTCGCCGTGGCCGGCGCGGCCACCATTTTCGTTCTGCACGAAGTTTTCGAAAGTCCCAACCGCCCGTAAGCGGGCCCGCCCCGGATTACGACAGGGTCTTGGCAATCATTTCAATTTCCACCAGGGCGTCCTTGGGCAGCCGCGCCACCTGCACCGTCGAGCGCGCCGGCGGCGCATGCTGGAAGTACCGCCCGTACACTTCGTTCATCCCCTCGAAATCGTTGAGGTCCTTCAGGAACACCGTGGCCTTGAGCACATTGTTCAGGTTCGTTCCCGCGCCCCCCAGGATGCCCTTCAGATTCTCCATGACCCGCTCGGTCTGCTGGCGGATGTCGTTTCCCGCCATCTCCCCGCTCGCCGGATCCAGGGCAATCTGGCCGGAAATATAAATGAGTCCGTTGGCCTTGACGGCCTGCGAATACGGCCCGATCGGTTTCGGTCCTTTGCTGGTCAATACAACGTCTTTCATGGCGCATTCTCCTTATGAAAAGCGTGCTGTTATTGCGCGGATCCCGTTCCGTACCGCGCGCGAAAATCGCCGGCGATGCCCGGATGTTTCACCCAGCCGCGCACGAATTCCCCGACGTTGCGGCTGGTTTCCTGTTCCAGCGCGGCGAGCAGGTCCCTTAAATCATAACCGCGTCCCCGGCGCGCCTGAATCATATGCTGCAGGGCGGCATGCAATTTGTCACGGCCAAATTGGTCCTCGAGTGCGAAGAAGAACAGCAGATTTTTCCACGGCGACTGCCGGTCCATTTCCTGCATGGCCTTCTTTTTTTCTTCCGCTCTTCCTCCGCTCTCCGAGATCGTCGTCTGCTCTTCCGCGTATTTCCGCAATCCCTCCTCGATAAATTCCCGCCGCGCCCCCGGCCCCCGCGCCGCCTCCCGCGCCAGGCATCCCGCGTATCCCGGCAGAGAGCCCATCGGTTGCGGCGCCGTCTGGGGATCGGGGCCCAGTCCATAACCCAGCCAGCCCTTGGACAGCGACTCCGCGATTTTCCGCCGCTCCGCTTCCCCTTCCAGGATCGCCCGCCCCTCCGCCGCAACAGGGGTGAACGCAAAATCCGGCGGCGCTGGCTCCTTTCCCGCCGCGGGATCATCGGCAATCCACAGCGGCCGCGAACGATCCGCGCGCGCGCCGAACACCGCATCATAGGTCTTTGTTGCCACGGACAGTTCCCCGGCCAGCCGCTGCTCTTCTCCTTCTTCGCGGACGGTCTTCCTCCAGATTTCCACGGGATAGGGCGCGAGCTTGAATTCGCGCGTGGTGTAGAGCCCGGCTATCACATACGGGCTCATCCCCGGAAAGCGCTGCCGGAACCGAGTCATTTGTTCGCCGCCCTTGTTCTCCTGCCCGCTCCGCTCGCCTGCGGCCTGCACCGCAAAGCTCCCCGGAACCTGCACCTCCAGCGTCCACTCCTTCGGCGGAGCGCCTCCCCGCGCATACATGCCGCGCGGGGGCACCGGCGCGGCCAGCCATCCGTCCGGCGGCAGATAGAGAAAATCGGGCGTCACCGCAAACTGCCCTGTTCCCGCTTCGCCGGAAGCGATCGTGTACTCGATCCGCAGCGTGCGCAACTTTTTCATCGGCCAGGCTTCGCCCAATTGAATGCGCAGAATATCGCCCTGCGCATCGGGCTGCCGGGCAAATCCCACCGGCTGCCCTTCCCAGGCAACCGTAACCGCTTCGAGATGCGCGCCGTCACCGGGAGGAAGATGAATTTCCAAGCTCCGGAGCGGTACGTCTCCGCTATTGCGCAGTGTGAATTCCAGGCGCAGTTCCACCCGGGCCGCTCCCTGGGCCAGCAAGCGCACCACGGCGTTCTGCTGCTCGATACTGTAACCGGGACCGACGGGGATTTCGCAGGAAGCCGCCCAGACCGCGACGCAGAAAATCAGCATCGCGGAAAAAAAACGGCTGGCAGGAAGGCGCCGCACCATGCCCTGATTGTAGCGGGGGGAAGAAGCGGAAGCAAAAGCAATCCAGCGCGTCCCGCCGCGGCAGCGGACAATCCCGGCGGGCGCGCTCCCGCCGGCGCGGCTCAGCGCGCGCGCCCGGAGTGCCGCACAAAACCCGTCTTGTTGCGGGAGCGCTTGCGCTGGGCCACTTCCTTCGCGGCGACGGCATCGGTCATCCCGCCGTTGATCCGTTCCAGAATCTGCGGGTCGCTCAATCCGGTGTTTTTCAGCTCCCCGATCATCGGCCCGCTCAGCGTCGGCAATCCTTGCGCCGTCCGGTGCAGCACGCGGATCACGATCGCGCTGGAGAGCCCGGTGAGCCGCAGGGTCACCGCGTCCAGGCTCAGCGTCTCGATCCGGTCGGTGGCCGACAGCTCCAGAATATCGGACTCCGAGAATCCCGCATGCGACAGGTTGATCACCGCATTTCCGCTGCTGAACGGGTGCACCCGCGAATGCGCTTCCCGCACCAGCGCGACCACCGTGGCATCCGAAATCCCGGCCTGCCGCAGCTTGACCACTTCCTCCACTTCCATGTCGCTGACTTTCAATTCGCGCAGTTCCTGGATCCGCTCATACGGCAGGCCCGCCTGGTCCAGCAGGATGTCCGTCTTCGTCGGGGCCTTCTTGCAGCCTCCGGGAATCACCGGCAGGATCGCGCAAATCAGGATGAGAAGAAGTTTTCGCATGTTCTCATTGTAGCGGCGGGCCCGCCGAATAGAAACTCCTGTGACGAGTCAAGCAACCGCCGGCAAATCAGGTTCGGTACACGCGCTCCACATGATGCACACCGGGGATTTTCCGAATTCCCGCGAGGATGCTCTCCAGGTGCCGGCGATCGGTAATTTCCAGACTGGCGTCGATGCGCGCTTCCGCCCCCTCCGGCCGCGTTTCCAGTTCGCGAATATTCGCTCCCGCCCCGCCGATGACCGAGGTAATCTCCGCCAGCATGCCCGGACGGTCCTTCGTGCGCAGCCGCAGTTGCACCGGAAAAGTGTTCTCTCTCGCCGTTCCCCACTGCACCTCGATGCGCCGCTCCGACTGGTAGAGCAGATTCTGCACATTGGGACACGCCCGCGTGTGCACCGCGACCCCCCGGCCCCGCGTGACATATCCGGTGATTTCGTCGCCGGGAATCGGATTGCAGCACTGCGCCCGGAAGACCATCAGGTCGTCATGCCCGCGCACAATCAATGGCGCCGCGGCCATCCCCAGCATGCGCTTGACCGCCTTCACGATCGTCGGTGAGCTATCCTCCGGCGCCGCCTGGCCCGCGCCCGCCGCGCCAAACAGCCGCGTGATCACCTGCCTCGCCGAAATCTTTCCGAATCCGATCGCGCTCAGCAGCTCTTCCCCGCGCCCTGCCAGCCCGTAGTCCGCGGCCACCTTCGCCAGTTCCTCGCCGCTCATTCTCTTCAGGCTGTGCCCGGACTGCCGCGCTTCTTTTTCCAGCAGCCTCCGCCCGATGTTCAGCGCTTCCTCGCGCTCATGCACGTTGATCCAGTGCCGGATCTTGCTTTTGGCCCGTGAGGTCTTCACGAAGCTGAGCCAGTCCCGGCTCGGCGTGTGCCCCTTCTGGCTCAGGATTTCCACCATGTCGCCGTTGCCGATTTCATAGCGCAGCGACACCATCTGCCCGTTGACCTTGGCTCCCACGCACTGGTGCCCCACTTCCGTGTGCACCGCGTAGGCGAAATCCACCGGCGTGGCCCCCCGCGGCAACTCCAGCACCCGCCCCTTCGGAGTAAACGAATAAATTTCCATGGGAGTCAGGTCCATCTTTAGCGTGGAAAGGAATTCGCCCGGCTCCTGCATCTCCTGCGACCATTCGATGAGCTGCCGCATCCACACGATCCGCCGGTCATCCGCATCGGAAAGCGGCATGCCTTCCTTGTATTTCCAGTGCGCGGCCACGCCTTCTTCGGCGATCCGGTGCATTTCCTGCGTGCGGATTTGCACCTCGAAGGGCTGCCCGCCATGAATCAGCGTGGTGTGCAGGGACTGATACAGGTTGGCCCGCGAAATCGCGATGTAATCCTTGAAGCGCCCGGGAACCGGCCGCCAGATCTGGTGGACCACGCCCAGCGCCGCGTAACAGCTGCGTTCCACGTCCGTCACCACGCGCACCGCCAGCAGATCATAAATCTGCTCGAGCGGCCGCTCGTGCCTCATGCACTTGGCGTGGATCGAATACAGCCCCTTGATCCGCCCTTCCACTTCCGCCGGGATGCTGTTGGCCACCAGTTTCTTGCGGATGGTGTCCTGCACCTCTTCCAGAAACTTCTCGTACGTCCGCCTCTTCTCCGCCACTTCCTGCCGCAGCCGCAGAAAAGCCTCCGGCTCCAGATATTCAAACGCCCA
Source organism: Terriglobia bacterium (assembly GCA_020072805.1). Classification (GTDB taxonomy): domain Bacteria; phylum Acidobacteriota; class Terriglobia; order Acidiferrales; family UBA7541; genus Acidiferrum. The sequence continues at coordinate 14,763 of JAIQGC010000003.1, read as the reverse complement.
GTCCTCCAGCTCTCCCCGCAACACCGCCATGCCCAGGCGGTGCGCGATCGGCGCGTAGAGGTCCATCGTCTCCCGTGCGATGCGCAGTTGCCGCTCCGGATCGAGATATTCCAGTGTGCGCATGTTGTGCAGCCGGTCCGCCAGCTTCACCAGCACCACGCGCACGTCGTGCACCATCGCCAGGAGCATCTTGCGCACGTTCTCGGCTTGCCGCACTTCCGGCGAAAGCAGGTCAATCCGGCTGATCTTGGTGACCCCCTCCACCAGCCGCGCCGTTTCTTCCCCCAGCAGCTCGGCCACTTTCTCCGCGCTCATCCGCGTGTCTTCCACCACGTCATGCAGCAGCGCCGCGGAAAGCGTGGTCGCATCCAGGCGCAAATCCGCCAGAATGTGCGCCACCTCCAGCGGGTGCGAAAGGTAGGGTTCGCCGGACTGGCGGGTCTGCTCCTTGTGCTGCCGGCTGGCCACTTCGTAGGCCCGCCGCACCAGCCCCGCGTCCTCCCCGGGACGGTTCTTTTCCAGCTTCTTCAGCAGCTCTTCAAAACGGACTTCCAGCTGCCTCGCGGAACGGTCGCGGTGGAACGGCACAAGCGGATTGGAATTCGCCGGCATGGTCTCCTTTTATTGTACGCCCGGAAGCAGCTTCGCGAAAACTTCCGCTTCCCCCCAGACAACAAAAAAACCCGGAGCGCTCGCCGGCGCTCCGGGTGGGAATTTCCTGCCTGTCGTGCGCAGTCTTAGTCGTTCGGCTGATCCGCGGGCTTTTCCAGCTTCTTCTGCTTGATCTCCTTCACCTTGTCCACCAGCGCATCCGCCTTCTGCAGCAACTGCTCGCGCTCCTGCTCGGTTTCCACGGTGTCGGCCTTGCGGCGGTAGATCAGGTTGAGATAGGCCATCGCGTCATCATAGTCCGGGCGCAACTGGATGGCCTTCTCCAGGCTCTGCGCGCCTTCCTGAATCAGTTCGCCGTACTTGGCGGCGTAATCCTGCCGCAGTTGCGCGGGCAGCGGCTCGGTGTCCTTCACCGGCTTCTTGGTGCTTTCCCGGTTGTAGGCCGCGCGCAGTTCCGCGTTTCCGCGGAACGCCAGCGTCCAGTCGATCACTCCGATCCAGTAGTACGGCTCCGGATCGTCCGGCTTCAGTTCGATGTGCCGCTTGTGGTAGGTCTTCGATTCCTCGAATTTCTTGGGGTCGTAGGGCACCCCGGACATCTGGAACAGGATCGAGCCGATGCCGTCGATCGCGTTGAGGCTGTCCTTGGTCTTCTCGTTGGCCAGCACTTCCTTGTATTCCTGAATCGCGGCTGTGCCGCGGTTCACATTCTCCGCCGAGGGCGCCCCGGGAATATACTGCGTGGCATAGGCCGTGGCCAGATACAGCCGCGCATTCAGGAGGTCCGGATCGAGCTCCTTGGCCTTCTTGAAGTCCTCAATGGCCGCGTCATACTGCGCGTTCTTGAAGGCGGCCACTCCCTTGTTCAGGAGGTCGCGAGCCTGCAATTTTTTGCAGCCTCCCGTGCCGACCACCATCAGTATCAGCGCCACCAGCACTGCCGCGCGGGGGTAATTCCGTAGCGAATTTGTAAGCTTCATCGAGGCAACCATCCCTGCAGAGATTCAAATCAGCCGTGCCAAAGTCACGGCAAAACCTTTACCGCTCTTGCTGCTGCTCCGGAGTGAGCAATCCAACCCGCTCGCCCCCCGAGCCCCGGATCACGTCAATCACCCGGGCCACCTGCGCAAACTCTATTTCTTTATCGCCTTTCACGAACACCGCCTGCGAAGCCCGCTGGGCAAATACCCGCAGAAGCAAATCCCGCAGTCCCTCTCCGTCCACCGCCTGCTGATTCACCCGCAGCGCGCCGTCCCGCAGCACTTCCACCACGATGATTCTGGGGTCCGGCTCGGAACGTATTCCTTCCGGTTCCGTGCTTTGCTGCGGAATCTCCGCCGGCAGCCCCGCGGTCTTCGGCGGGATCAGAATCATAAAAATCACCAGCAGCACCAGCAGTACATCAATCAGCGGAACGATATTTACTTCCACCATCGTCCCTCGCCGATTTCCTCCGGCGGCCATGCCCATGAGTCACCTCGCATTGCGTATTTCCCTGCGAGAGGACTCCTCACTTCCCTGCGAAAATCCCTACTGCCCAGCCTCGAGCTTCGCGGTCATCAATCCGACCTTGTCGATCCCCGCCGCCCGCATCAGGTCAATGGCCCGCGCCACTTCGTGGAACAGCACCTTGTCATCGCCCTTCACAAAGGCGATTTTCTCGGCGCGCTCCTTGAAAATCTCTTCCAGACGCGGCTGCATCGTATCCCAGGTCGTGTCCTCGTTGTTGATCTTCAGCTGGTTCTGGGTCATCACCTGCACCACCACCGTCTTGTTCTCCAGGTCCGGCGTCTGCTGCTGGTCCTTCGACGGCTGCGGCACCAGTGCTTCCAGTCCCTTGGGCGTCAGCGGCGTGATGACCATGAAAATAATGATCAGCACCAGAAGAATGTCAATCAACGGAACGATGTTCACGTCGACGACGGATCCTCCGGCCTTTCCTCCTACATGCATTCCCATACTCGGTCTCCTGTCAGCCGGCCCCCTGCTCCTCGTGCCGGCTGTATGGCCGCGCCGGAGTGGGTTACCGGCGCGGCTCCTTCTGTTTTCGCAAACGAATGACTGCTACCGCGGCTGGCTGCTTCCGGAAAAACTTAATTTCCCGGAGGAACTGCCGCGCCTGGGACCTTGGGTTTTTCCGCCCTCTCGGTGAGCAAACCCAGCATATCGACGCCGGCCGAGCGGATTTCATCCACCGCCCCGACTACGTCGCCATAATGGGCCCGCGCGTCGCTCTTCACGAACACCGTCTTATCCAGACGGCCCGAGAGACGGTCCTTCACCTGATTGGCCAGATCTTCCTTGTTGATTTTGTTGGTCCCCAGAAACAGGTCGCCGTTGCGGGTGACCGCCACCACGATGGCGTCATCCTTGTCGGCGTCCTTCATGTCCTGGGCGTTCTTGACCGTCGCCATGTCCACCTGCTTGCCCTTGGACAACATGGGCGTGATCACCATGAAGATGATCAGCAGGACCAACATGATGTCCGCCATCGGAATCACGTTGGGCGCGGCCATCTGCGGGCCGGATTGTGGCTTATAGGCCATGTGTTACTTCTTTCCGCCCCGCCGCAGGAGGAAGTAGTTGATCAGCTCCATCGAGGAGTTGTCCATCTCCACGTCGAAGGCTTCCACCTTATTGGTGAAGTAGTTGTAGGCCCACACCGCCGGCACCGCCACGACCAGACCGAACGCCGTGGTGATCAGCGCTTCCGCGATACCGCCGGCAACCGCCGACAGACCCGTGGCCTTTTCCGCTTCGATGCCCTTGAACGCGTTGATGATGCCGACCACCGTGCCGAACAGTCCGACGAACGGCGCCGTGGAGGCAATGGTGGCCAGGGCCGACAATCCACGCTTCATTTCCGCGTGCACGATCGCCACCGAACGCTCGAGTCCGCGCTTGGCCGCTTCGATCACTTCGCTGTCGCTTACCTGGTTCGATGCCGACTGGAACTCGCTCAGCCCCGTCGCCACGACCTTGGCGATGTGGCTCTTCTTGTTCCGCTCCGCGATCGAAATCGCCTCGTCCAGCTTGCCGTCGCGCAATGCCCCGGCGACCTGCTGCACGAAGATGCGCGACTGCTTGCGCGCCGCGCTATACATCAGGGCGCGATCAATCATCACGCCGAAGGAGTAAATGGAAAGAATGAAGAGGATGAGCACCACGATACGTGCGAGCGTGCCCATCGCCTTGAAGATGTTGACCAAATCCCACTGCCCTGCGTGCTGCAAGAGCAGCACCCCGAAAACATACAGACTGGCTGCCATTCGTTTGCTCCTTAGAGTTTGTTTGCGAAAACTGTCCTGCTGGCCGTCACGCCGGGTATTTCTCCCGGCGCATCCGCCCGAACTACTGGTTCAGAGAGAAAACCACGTCAATCGTTGTATCCACTTCAACCGGCTCGCCGTTGAGCAGTGTCGGACGATACCGCCACTGCCGCACGGCATCCAGGGCCGCCTGCACCAGCAACGGATGCCCCGACACCACTTCCAGTTGCTGTACTGTCCCGGTCTTGGAAATGATCGCGTGCAGCTTGACCGTTCCCTGAATTCGCGTCTGCCGCGCCAGCGGCGGATAGGACGGCTGCGCACGGTAAATGATGTTCGCCTGGGTCACGTTGCCGCCCTGGCGAATCCGGCTCTGCTTCGGCGGCGGCGGCGCCATTCCGCCAATCACTCCGCCAATCACTCCGCCGGTGGAACCGCCCGGCACTCCGCCCGGCACTCCCCCGACCGCGCCCATATCCGCGGGAAGCTCTTCTTCTTTGATGATCTTTACTTCCTTAGGGATGGCCTTGGGCTGCATCAGCTTCCCGGCCTCCATCAGGCGCACCGGCTTCACCCGCACCACCGGCGCAGCCGCCGGAGGCGGCGGGGGCGGCGGAGGAGGCGGCGGGGCCACCAGCAATGTCGCCATCATCGTCTTCGGCAATGCTTCCGTGTAAATCAACGGAATGAGCACCAGAATCCCGACGAACAGCAACTGCACGCTCATGGACACCAGCACCGTCCATTTTTTGTTCGTCTTCTTGGCTTGTGGACTGCACTCCACCAAATCTTCAAACATGGGTCCTACCTCCTGCCCGCTGCTGCCAGCCGGCCGTTGCCTGCCTCCGCTCCCTGGCCGCGCCAGCGATTCCAGGCGACCACCAGGGGTGCGGCAATTCCAAAACTCGAATACGTTCCTACCACGATTCCCACCGTCAGGGCAAAAGAGAAGGCCCGCAGCACCTGCCCGCCCATCAGGAACAGCACCAGCACCGTCAGAAACGTCAGCCCGCTGGTCAAAATCGTCCGCGAAAGCGTCTGGTTGATCGAGACGTTGACCACGTCCGCGATCCCTTCCTTCCGCAACAAACGGTTGTTTTCCCGGATGCGGTCAAAAATCACGATGGTGTCGTTCATCGAGTAGCCCACCAGCGTCAGCAGCGCCGCAATCACCGTCAGCGAAATCTCAAACCCGAACAGCGAAAAGAACCCCAGGGTAATCAGCACGTCGTGGAAAACCGCCAGTACCGCGGCCGCCCCGTAGATCCACTCGAATCGGAAAGCAATATACACCAACATTCCCGCCAAAGCATAGAGGGTGACGTACACCGCCTGCCGCCGGAGGTCCGCTCCCACCTTGGGTCCCACGATCTCCACGTTACGGATCGTGAATACTCCCAGCCCGTAACCTTCCTTCAGCGCGCTCACCACTCCCGGCGTCGCTCCCGCCACCTTCTGCAAATCGTCGAAGCTGGTCAGGATGCCGTTCCCTTCCTTGTCCCGGTACCCGGCCAATTTTCCCGCCAGATCCTTATACCGCGCGGCGGCATCCGTTCCCGCCGCCAGCGGATCTTTCTGCGTCAGATACTGCGCCAGCGCCGAAGGCGTGGCCGAATTGAAATCCGCCTTGCCCGCGGTCGTGACCCCGTACGTGACGCTCAGCGCCTTCAAGATCTGCGCCTTCCCCGTATCCAGCGCTTCATCCCCTTCGCCCTTCTGCTCCAGCCCGATCACCACTTCATTTGCATTCTGGTTGGCGATGTCGCCGATCTTCTGAATCTCGCTGGTGCCCAATCCCTGCGCGGAAAGCCCCGCGCGAATCTTGTCCAGGTCCGGCGCCTGCGCAAAGCGCACATACACCAGCGTGCCGCCCTTGAAATCGATCCCGTATTTCAGCCCGCCCTTGTTCACCACCGAAATCACGCCCAGAAGCAGGAGTACGCCGGAGAGCGCGAAGAAGTACTTCGCCTTGCCCATCCAATCTATGTTCGGCTGTTTAAAGAATTCCATACGCCTGATTCTTGTCCCCTTTTTAGACTCCACCCGGGTAGAAAATGTTCCCGAATGAACCGCTCTTCCCGCCCCGTCTCGACGGCCCTCGTTTCGGCCCGTCTCCCGGTCCAGGACAGCAACCTAACTCACTATTTTACAATACGTTACAACTAACACCCGGACGAGCCAGGCTCTCTAAATGCTCAATTCCGACTGCCGGTCCATTTTCCCCAGGTGATAGCTGAAAATCGTCTTAGACACATAGATCGCCGTAAACAGGTTGGCAAGCAACCCGATCGTCAGGGTAATGGCAAACCCCTTGATCGTCCCCGTCCCGAAGAAAAACAGAAACACCGCGGAAACCACCGTCGTAACGTGCGTATCCACGATGGTCAGGAAAGCCTTGCTGAACCCGGCTTCGACCGCCGAAACCGCAGCCTTGCCGTTACGCAACTCTTCGCGGATGCGCTCAAACACCAGGACGTTCGAGTCCACGCCCATGCCGATGGTCAGAATGACCCCGGCAATGCCCGGCAACGTCAGCACCGCTCCAAAATAGGCCAGCGCGGCCAGCAAAATCACCAGGTTCAGCACTAGCGCCACAATCGCGTTGGCTCCCGAGAGCCGGTAATAGATCAGCATGAAAATCATCACCACGATCAGGCTCAGGATCGAGGCCTGCATCCCGTGGCGAATCGAATCCGCTCCCAGCGACGGCCCCACCGTGCGCTCTTCCAGATACTTGATCGAAGCCGGCAGCGCTCCCGCCCGCAGCACCAGCGTCAAATCGTGGGCTTCCTGCTGCGTGAAGGTGCCCTCGATCACCCCGGAATCCTCAATCCGTCCATTGATGCGCGGCGCGGTGGTCACCCTGTGATCGAGCACAATGGCCATCTGCCGGCCTATATTTTGCTCGGTAAAAGCGCCAAAGCGCGGCGCCGCCTCCGTGGACAGGCTGAAATTCACTTGCCACTGGCTCGGATTCCGCGTATCCCGGTTCTCCTGCGCGTTGCGCAGATCCCGCCCGGTGACCACCGGAACGCGCTGCAGGATGTACCAGGTCTCCCCGCTCGCGCCAGGGGCCGCGTTCGCCTCATTCTTGCCCCGTACTAGTTCCGTGCCCACCGGCAGAATCCCATTATGCGCCGTAAGCGCCGCAATTTCAGAGGAATAAGCCGTCGTATCTTCCACCAGCTTCAGTTCCAGCTGCCCGCCCTGGGAAATCACTTCCTTGGCCCGCGTGGGGTCCCCTTCGCCCGGCAACTGCACCAAAATTTCCCGGTCGTCCCGCCCGTGAAACTGAATCGTCGGCTCGGTCAATCCCAGCGCGTTGATGCGCCGCTCGATGGTTTCCAGCGACTGCTGCATGGTCTGCTGCTGGATGGCCACAATCGCGCTCGGCCGCACCGTCAGCACATAGCCGCCCGCTTCCCCGGCCGCCGGCGCCCAATCCCAATCCCGCGAAACCTGATCCTTCACCAGGTCGCGGAACTGCGCGGCATTCTCCGCGGCCACGCCGCGCACCTGAATGTGCGTATCGTCCACGCGCCGAATCTCTTCGTAGCGAATGTTCTTCGCCCGCAGTTGCGACGTCAGCCGCCCCGCCGTCTGGTCCGTCTCCTGGCTGATGGCCTCCTGCACCTGCACTTGCAGGATCAAGTGCGTCCCGCCCTGCAGGTCCAGGCCCAGCTTGATCTGATGCGCGAAGTTGTCCTTCACCTTGTCCAGCGACGTGGGGAAGGAAGGCAGCCCCACCAGCCCGAACAGGCAAATCAGGATAACTCCCAGGATAAACAGCGCTTTCCACTTCAGGTTTGGGTTCATGATTAGAAGGCTTGCGGCGCCAGTAAGCGGCCCAGGTTTTTATTTGGCATCTTCGGAAGACTCCACCTGGGCGATCGCTGACCGCGCGATTCGTATTTTGACCTGATCCGCGATTTTCAAAATCAGGGTGTTTCCGTCAATCCCGGCTACCGATCCGTATATCCCGCTGTTGGTAATGACCTTGTCCCCGGTTTTCAGCGCTTCCAGCATGGCCTGCTGCCGCTTCTTAAAGCGCTGCTGCGGCAGAAATACGATGAAGTACATGATTCCCAGCATCAGAAGGAATGGCACCAGCAAACCGGACAATCCCGCCCCGCCCGCCGGCTGCGCCTGCCACAAAATTGTCCCCAACAGCGTCATAGTCCTCGTCTTCCCCGGAACTCTTCGATTGTACCGCTTCCCGGCGCTCTGCGGCCCTTCGCCAGGAAAATCACAACCTCGGCGAACCTAACTCCCGCCGAATCAATTCTCTGGATGCGCTTCTCGGCTTGCCACGCGAACAGCGCGCCTCACCCGGTTCCGGCTTTTATCCCGGTCCCTCCGCATAGCGCGCATGCATCTCCGCTGAGAACGGCGCCAAGGCCCCGAACGCGATAGCCTCGCGGATTTGGCGCATTATGTCAAGGTAAAAATGGACGTTATGGTGGGTGGCCAATATTGCCGCCAGCATTTCGCCCGACGCAAACAGGTGTCTCATGTACGCCCGAGTATATCTCTGGCACACCGGGCAACTGCACTTCTCATCAATCGGGCGCTGGTCATCCGCGTATTGCGCCTTGCGGATCAGCACCCGCCCCGCGCTCGTATACAGGCAGGCATGCCGCGCCGCGCGCGTCGGCAGCACGCAGTCCATCATGTCGATTCCCAGCGCCACGTAGTCCGCCAATTGTTCCGGCCGCCCCACTCCCATCAAATACCGCGGGCGGCCCCCCGGCAGCAGCGCCGTCACTTCTCCCGTCATCTCGCAGGTCATCGCGTGCGGCTCGCCCACCGCCAGCCCGCCCACCGCGTACCCCGGAAAATCCAACTCCAGCAACTGTTTCGCGCTCTCCCGGCGCAAATCCGCGAACGTGGCCCCCTGCACAATCCCGAATTGCGCCTGCTGCGCTTCCCCGTTACGGCGCGCGTAATCCTGAAAAAAATCCCGCGCTCGCCGCGCCCATGCGCTGGTCCGCCGCAGCGCCGCTTCCGCCGCCGCCCGCGGCGCCGGCGTCTCGATGCACTCATCCAGGACCATGGCAATGTCCGAGCCCAGCGCCAACTGTATCTCCGCTGCCTTCTCCGGCGTCAGCAGATGTTCCGAACCGTCCAGATGCGAACGAAACCGCACTCCCTCATCCGTCATCTTGCGCAAATTCGCCAGGCTGAACACCTGATACCCGCCCGAATCCGTCAGGATCGCGCCCTTCCAAGACATGAACTGGTGCAGCCCGCCCAGCTTGCGCACCAACTCGTGCCCCGGCCGCAGATAGAGGTGATAGGTGTTGCCCAGAATAATTCCCGCGCCCAGTTCCTCGAGGGTCTCCTGCCGCAGGCTCTTCACCGTCGCCTGCGTCCCCACCGGCATGAACACGGGCGTCTCGATCACCCCGTGCGCCGTGGTCAGCTTCCCGAGCCGCGCTCCCGTCGGATCCGTTTTCTCAACTGTAAAGGAAATGCCCACGCTCTAAGTGTAGCAGGAGCCGCCTGAACTCCGCGATTCCCGCCGGTCTGCTGCCTTCCTCACAGCGCCGCCCAGGCCACCTTGCATGCCACCCACACCGCCCACAACCCGAACACCGTGCCGAACGCCGCTCCCGGCTTGATCTTCTTCGGCACCGCCGCCGAAAATCCCACTGCCGCCAGCGCCAGGCACCAGATCCAGAACAGGTCCAGCGAACCGCCCAGCGAGGAAAACCACTTCGGCGCGTCCGCGCCCAAAAACGCTCCTACATTCGCCGCCACGATGTTCTGCGGGTCCACCTCCCCGCGCCCCTTCATTGGCAAGACAACCAGCGCCAGGATGTTCAGGATCGCCAGCGGCGTCATCGCGTGCGCGGTCACCGCAAAGGCCGTCCCATAGCGCAACCCCGCGCCGTGAAACAGGTTCATGGCTCCCCAATAGATCAGCGCAAACACCAGCAGCAGGATGGGAACGTTGAGCACCCCCGCGCCATAGACAAAGTACGGCGTGATCCCCACCTGTTTGGAAATAGCGTTCTCCTTCTGCTCTTCGGAAAGCTGCTCAAAGCGCGGATTCTTGTCCGCTTCCTGGCGAATGTAGGCATGCCAGTCCATCTTCGCGTTCAGCAGCACGCCCACGCCCGTGCCCAGAATCACCAGCAGCGCCAGCGGAGCAATCCAGCTCGGCCGCCGCGCAATCTCCGCAAATGTCTCTTTGGGATTAAACAGCACGCCAATCAACCGCCCCAGGTGGTTCACCGCCGCCGGAGTTTCTTCCCCCGGCATAGGAATCGTTTCCATCGCATCCTCCTCACGAAAAAATTACCGCAAGGGCCCCGTTCCTATCCTACGCATCATCCGCAACCAAATTTCACCCGGCTGGCACCGCCGCCACCAACTCCTTCGTGTACGCATGCTCCGGCCGCGCCAGCACCTGCTCCGCCGCGCCCACCTCCACGAACCGCCCCGCGCGCATCACCGCCACGCGCGTGGCAATCTGCGCCACCACCGGCAGGCTGTGCGAAATAAACAGATACGTCAGACCTAGTTCGCTCTGCAACTCCTGCAAGAGCAACAGCACCTGCGCCCCCACCGAAACGTCCAGCGCCGAAACCGGCTCGTCCGCCACCACCAGTTGCGGCCGCAGGATCAGCGCCCGCGCAATCCCGATGCGCTGCCGCTGGCCGCCGGAAAATTCGTGCGCATACCGCCGCATCGCGTCCGCCTCCAGCCCCACCCGCCCCAGCATCGCCGCGACGCGCTCGCGCCGCTCCCCGCTCGCAAGCCGCGCCTCGTGAATCGCCAGCGGCTCGCCCACAATCTCCCCGATCCGCATGCGCGGATTCAGCGACGCAAACGGATCCTGAAAGACCATCTGCATCCGCCGCCGCAGCGCGCGCAATTTTTCTCCGCCCGCAGCGCGCAAATCCTCTCCCGCAAAACGCATCTCTCCCGCGTCCGCTTCGATCAGCCGCAACACCATCCGCGCCAGCGTCGTCTTCCCGCAACCCGATTCCCCCACGATGGCCAGCGTCTCCCCCCGCGCCAGATCGAAGCTCACTCCATCTACCGCCGCAAACCGCACCCCGCCGCCCTCCGCAAACACCCCGCCGCCGCGCGCATAACTCTTCTTCAGCCCGCGCACCTCAAGCAAATTTTCCGCCGTCCCCATGGCCCGTATCTTCGCACGGAAGGCCTGTTTTGCACGCCGCTTTCCATTACAATTTCAGGCGGAGGGCATCCCATGCCGCAAAACCCCCTGCGCGATGCCTGGACCTCCGCAATTCGCGCCGAAGATTACGAAGCCCACATGGCCGCTATCGGCCAAGCCCAGGCCAATGCCACGCTCGTCGCCGATTATTTCCGCGCTCGCCCGCCGCAGCCGGATGCCACGGTGCTTTTCGCAGGCGCCGGCGCCGGGCAAATGTTCGACTTCGTCTCGCCCTCGTTCCTGCTTCCCTATCGCATCACCTTCGCCGATATCAATCCCGGCTATCTCGAGCGTCTCTCAGCGCGTCTCGCCGGAGTCTCCGGCCTGCGCTTCACCACCGTCGTTGACGACGTCGAGCAGAGCAAACTATCCCCGGGTTTCGAATTAATCCTCGCCGTCCTCGTCCTCGAGCATGTGGACTGGAGGAAGGCCGTGGCCACGTTCTGCGCGCTCACGGCCGGAAGCATTTTCATCGTCACTCAGGAAAATCCAGCGAACGCGCCCACATCCATGACCGAAACGCGCGCCATCCCCGGCACCATGAACGTCTTCAAACAAATCCATTCGCAACTGATTTCCCCGGACGAAATTGTCGCCGAGTTCGCCAGGCACGATTTTCAACTGGAATATTCCGCAAAACGAATGGTCGCGGACGAAAAGAAAATGGCCGCGCTGGGTTTCCAGCGCAAACCCTGAACCGCTTTCCCGAATACTTCTACGGGCCGCAAAAAAACGAAGCTGTCATTCTGAGTCCCGGTGTCTTTTACCGGGACGAAGAATCTCAACTTCATGTGCTACAGACACTTACCGTTGAGATGCTTCGGCGAACCTCATCGGTTCGCCTCAGCATGACACCCGTAATTGAGTTTTTCCGCAGCCTGTTAGACCAGCACGCACCGCGCCGCGTGCTCCCCCGTCACCGCGCGCAGCTCCGGCATCCCCGCCGCGCATTCTGCCCGCCGCTGCGAACACCGCGGCTCGAAAGCGCAACCCGGCGGCAGCGCCGTCAACCGCGGCACCGTCCCCGGTATCGGCTCCAGCTTCCCGCGCTCCATGCGCGGCGAAGCCGCCAGCAATCCCTGCGTATACGGATGCCGTGGCCGCCCCAGCACCTCCCGCGCCGGACCCTCCTCCACAATCCGCCCCGCGTACAGCACCGCCACGCGCTCCGCCACCCGCGCCACCACTCCCAAATCATGCGTGATGAACAGCATCCCCAGCCCCAGCCCGCGCCGCAACTCATCCAGCAAATCCAGAATCTGCCGCTGCACCGTCACGTCCAGCGCCGTCGTCGGCTCGTCCGCAATCAAGAGGCGCGGCCCGCACGCCAGCGCCATCGCGATCATCACCCGCTGCCGCAACCCGCCCGACAACTGGTGCGGATACTGCCGCGCCCGCTCCCCAGCCTCCGGCACCGCCGCGCGCTCCAGCGCCGCAATCACTCGCCGCCGCACCTCCGCGCGCGGCAATCCCGGCTCATGCGCGCGAATCGCCTCCGCAATCTGCTCCCCCGCCCGCAGTACCGGATTCAGCGACGTCATCGGCTCCTGAAATATCATGGCCACTTCCCGCCCGCGCACGCCCCGCAGCTCCCGTTCGCCCATCCCCACCAAATTTCTCCTTACTCCCTCCGTAGGGGCCGGGCTTGCTCCGCCCGCGGCTCCCGCCTCCCCGCCCAGCCACGCCTCACCACCCACCCGCGCCCCGGTGGGCAGCAATCCCATCAGCGCCAGCGCCAGCATCGTCTTCCCGCTTCCCGACTCCCCCACCAACCCTACCGTCTCCCCCGCCGCAATCCGCAGCGACACCCCGTCCACCGGCCGCACCACGCCCGCCGCCGTCGCCAGCTCCACCGTCAGTCCCCGCACATCGAGCAACTGCTGCATGCCTGCATCATACGCAGGAATTCCAAATCACGAAAACTTTCTCTCGCAAAAAAACTACAAAGGCCGTATACATTCTGAAGAAGATGAAAATTCTCTGTCCGAAATGCGGATTGGAAGCAATCAGTGGGTCTGGCTTTTGGAGCACCCCGAAGCCCTACTGCTCCTTCTGCGGCTGGAACCTGAACCTCGCAAGGGGAATCGAGCGGAAGTCGTTGAAGCAATTGCCATGGGGCTTCCTGTTCATTACTTCTTTCTATGCTGCACTTCGCTACGTCTTTAAAATAGAATTCCCTTTCTTTTTTGTTCTCATTGCATGCGTATTTTTGATTTTCGGCGCGATTGTTTCCTGGCGGAGACTGAAACTCCTGAAAACCTCACATCCAGAGGAAGCCTACACGAATGTACTGCCTTCGGTTAAAGCAGCGCAGGACAAAGCCAAACAGGCCCGCAGGGATCCCTATCAGCACCTGCAGATTCTATTGAAGCCGCGTCAGGTACGCCTAAAGTCAGTACCTCGCGCAATTGCGTTCGCTTTTCCGATCTCGTGGATCTTTATAGTTTATTTCGGCTATCTCATCGTCCGCGACCAGATTGCGGCCTCAGGCGCGCTCTCCACTTCTGGCAATCTTGCCGCTTTTTTATGGTTCACTTTTATCTGGGCTCTCATCGCAATACCAACTATCCGCAGCGCCCGCAGAGACCGCAGGCTGCTGGCCGAAGGCGACCTCGCCATGGCCACCATTACTCACCAGGAGCTGACCAGCGGGAAGCACCGGCGAAGCGAGATACATTTCCAATTCAGAGACGCTGCAGGGAAGTTGGCCCTGGGCGAGGGGACGGATGATTCGCGCCTGCTTTATGAAGATATGGAAATCCCGGTCTTCTACAATCCGGACAATCCCTTGGAAAATGTCGCCCTCGCAACCGCCTCCTGCGAATTGGTGGAGTTCTAGCAGCTTGTAGAAACATTAACTGCGCACGGTCATCCTGAGGCCCCGATGTTTTTAATCGGGGCCGAAGGATCTCAACTGAAACGATCGGCAACACGCTAAGTTGAGATTCTTCGTCCCGGCAAAAACCACCGGGCCTCAGAATGACAACGTCGTTCCTTTCCGCCGTTCGCCAAAAAACGTCCCGCCAGCAACCCGCGCCCAACTCCGGTAGAATAGTCACGCGACAATTCCTTCCATGAGCACGCCCACGCCAGCCCCACCGCCCACCCCCGCCCAAACAGACTGGAAACTCATCTTCGCCCAGCGCGGCTTCCGCTTTTTCTTCATCGCCATGTTCGTCTCGCTCTTCGGCAGCGGCATGAACTTCACTGGCGTGAGCTGGCACATCCTCGCCACCACTCATTCCACCGTCAAAGTTAGCCTGCAGGTCATCGTCGTCACCCTCCCCGGCATGCTCGTCCCCTTCCTCGGCGGAGTGCTCATCGACCGCTTCGACCGCCGCTATCTGGGCATCGCCCTCGACCTCGTGCGCGGCTGCACTGTGCTGACCACCGCCGCCCTGGCCCACGCGGGCCATCTCCAGCTCTGGCATCTCTACGCCATGACCCTGGTCAACGGCATCGGCTCGGCCATGTACTGGGCCAGCGTCAACGCCCTCGTGCAGGAAGTGATTCCCCCCAGCCAGTACACCGGCGCCAGCGCCTCCGTGCTCATCGCCGTGCAGAGCGGCATGCTCATCGCCGGCGCCTTCGTCGGCTTCATCTACGACTCCCTGGGCATCGGCGGTATTCTCTTCATTGACGGCCTCACCTATTTCGTCTCCGCCTTCTGCCTCTTTCACGTGCGCCGCGGCT